>CALDLZ010000086.1 GCA_937915335.1 uncultured Faecalibacterium sp. | reverse complement strand
ACAGCTGATATTGCCAAATCGCAAGGTTTTTCTGTTATTCCAAAAGGCAGCATCTTATTTGCCAAAGTCGGCGAAGCCATGCGAAAAAACAATCGCACTCTTTGTCTAATTGATTGTTGTGCCGATAACAACTGCCAAGGTCTTGTCCCTCAAAATATTTCTTCGGAATACGCATACTATCTTTTCACTTGCATTGATATGACATGGTTTGATAATGCTGGAACTATTCCGTGTATTAACAATCAAAAACTATCTGATTGCCGTGTTCCATTTCCTTCCTATACTGAACAAGACAGTATTGCCCACTACTTGAATTTTCAATGTTCTAAAATCAATCAGCTTCTCCATAATGCTAATTCTAGTATCGAAGAATACAAAAAACTCAAACAGGCCCTTATCACACAGGCTGTAACAAAGGGCATACGTGGTGAGCGGGAGATGAAAGATAGCGGTGTTGAGTGGATTGGCGAAATCCCACTCACACATTCCATCTATAAGCTCAAATATTTACTTAGAACTCCTCTTAAATATGGCGCGAATGAAAGTGGTGTTCCCTATTCAGATAACTTGCCACGCTATATCCGAATCACTGATATAACCCCCGACGGCAATCTAAAAGATACTGGAAAGTTATCATTGAGTAAAGAATCTGCCAAAGATTATATTCTTGAAGATGGCGATATCTTGTTTGCTCGAAGTGGTGCTACCGTCGGAAAGAGTTTCATCTATCATCAATCTTATGGGTGTTCTGCTTATGCAGGATATCTCATTAAAGCAATGATAAAGTTTTCCCAAAATTCGTTTACTACTATACCTGCTCTTCTCTCTATGAAACATAGAAGAACAGCATTTTCATTCAATCCACAATTCAAAATATTGGTGCTGATCGTTATGCAAATTTGCCCGTTTCAGTTCCAGACACTTTGCATGAGCAAAAAGAAATTGCTGACTATTTGGATGCTAAATGCACCGAGATTGACAAGTTGATTGCGAAGAAGGAGCAGTTGGTGAAAGAGCTGGAAGCGTATAAGAAAAGTTTGATCTATGAGGCTGTAACGGGAAAGAGGGAGGCGTAAAAATGAACTGTATCGCTACTTCTAGTCCAACAATAAACTGGCTTACAGAGGTTCTTGTTCCTTTAGCTTCTGCATTCATTGGTGGAATAATCGCATTGATTGGTGTTGGCATTACTCTTTATCGAGATAGAAAAGTTCGAGACGCTGAAAAGGCAGAAATCGCCAGGCCATTCTTTTGCCCTATTGACTATGGCGATTCTCGAATAATACCATCTAATAGCCACGTTTTCTTGTTTTCATTTGTTGGCACTACCGATTATCATGATTGCCTACAACATGTTCAAGGGAATTTTATCAATTCCAATAAGGCTGAGTTTATTATTGAAAAAATAACTGTTGGAAACCATTGTTATTTTCCACTGCGTCCTGAAATGATTGAAAAGGGTATGGCTTTTATGATAAAATTCAACTATAAAGAAAATTTAACAGCGAACCCCGTCATCATGCACATTATGGACGCAAACTATCAAAAAAGAATGTATCAATTTATTTTAGAATCAGACAAAGTTGTTCGTTTAGTTGAATTGGAGAACATTCCTTTAGAAAAGGAGAATTGATATGACAATACAGGACATTGTTTCGCATTTTAATACCATTCCCTTTTTATTTGTTGGTTCTGGCATCACGCGCCGCTACTATAATCTTCCAGATTGGAAAGGCTTGCTCACAGAATTTGCTTCGAGAGTAAATTCAGACCATTTTGCCTACCGGGCCTATGAAAGTAAGGCTCAACAACTGGGTTTCACGCAAGGTGTCATGCCCAAAATTGCCACTTTGATTCAGCAAGATTTCGATGCCAAATGGTACGATACTCCAGCTATGCGTACGAATGATTCTTTTGTTTTAAATTCCGTAGACCAGGGATGTTCACCTTTCAAGGCTGAAATCGCATGGTATCTAAAAGAAAAGTCTGTCGCCCTCCCCGAATATAAGGATGAAATTCAAAAGTTAAAGAATATTTCCAAGAAAAATCTTGCTGGTATCATCACAACCAATTACGACCTTTTCTTTGAAAAGCTCTTCGACGATTATACCCCTTACGTTGGACAAGACCAATTGGTTTTTTCTGCCATACAGGGTATCGCTGAAATTTATAAGATTCATGGCTCTGTTTCTCTTCCAAATACTCTTATCATAAACGAGAACGACTATGAAACTTTCAATAGTAAAAGTAAATATCTTGCGGCAAAACTGATGACGATTTTCATGGAGTATCCAATCATTTATATCGGTTATTCTCTTACAGATGAAGATATTCAGAAGATTTTGAATGATATTCTACTTTGCTTACCGAAGGATAAAGCCGACCGGTTACAGGAACGGTTTGTTTTTGTTGACTATAAACCCGGCATGACTGGTTATACAGTTTCTTCTTATGCGATGGCTATTGGCTCGCAAATTTTTTCCATGACAAGGCTTACACTTTCTGACTTTGGGATTCTCTATGACGCACTGGTCGCTAAGCAAGCAGCTGTTCCTGTAAAACTTTTACGTCGTTTTAAAGAAGAGATGTATACCTATGTTGTTACCAGCAAACCAGGCCCTCTTATGAAGGTTGGTCAAATCGATGATAAAAACATCGATGAAAATTGTCTAGCTATCTCTATTGGCGTTTCTAATACCGGTGAGCGGGGATTACAGAGCATTGTTCATGCAAATGACTGGTATCGTAGTATCGTCATGGGAGATTTGACTGACTATTCTGCTGAGCAGCTTTTGAAATATGCTTATCCTGAAATAAGAAGAAGCAACAATGGCGATTTGCCTGTATATCGTTATCTTTGTCAAATCCAGAACCAAGCGCAGGAAGATTTTGCTCAGATTCGCGCTGAAACAAAAAACAACTTCGATGATCTTACCACAAAAACCAATAAAAAAAATCGGCCATCCACGGATTGTTACTCATCCATTCGAAATCTTTGGGAATCACTGAAAGATAATCTGCCTAAAGCTTATCGGCTTATGTGTTGTCTACCTGAAGAAAAAATGGATGCAGATTATTTAGGCCAAATCTTACATGAGATATTTACAACTGACCCCGATGCTCTTGAGCACTTCGATGTTAATACAAGAAGCAACGTAAAAAGATTGATCCGAATGTATGACTATCTAAAGTGGGGTAAAAACTAAAGACCCATACGAACCAGTGTCTCATAAAGAGAAACCGAAACGGATAGGTCTTTTTACTAACACCTTCTAAGACAAGTGTCTCATAAAGAGAAACTCGCTTTTCCGATGTCATGTTACGAGTATAATAGCAAATCTTCTAGCGGGTGTCAACTGGCATTTTTTACAACTCGCATAACAAAAAACGTTCAAAAATTCATTTGATGTATCAAATTTACCAATTTTCTTGAAGAAAGGCGGATTTCAAATGCCCATCATCACCACCGAAAAGCAATTTGAATCGGACATTGCGGCATCACTCCTCTCCCCTGCTGGCGGCTACACCCACAACGATGACTGCTATGACCCAAAGCTTGGGCTGTTCGTGGATACCCTCATCCGCTTTGTGCAGACGACCCAGCCGAATGAGTGGGCATTTTTTGAAAAACAGAACCCCGTCAACCCGGTGCATAAGTTCTGCACGGCTTTCAACAATGCCTGCGATGCGGACGGATTGCTTTCGGTGCTGCGGTATGGTTTCAAACACCGTGGACGGCGGTTCCGGGTGTGTTACTTTCAGCCGGAGTCCGCACTGAACCAGAAGGATGCTCTGCATTATGCGCAGAACGAGATCACCTGCAACCGGCAGTGGTTTTACTCCGACACCACGCACAATTCGGTGGACCTGGTGCTGGCGGTCAACGGCATCCCGGTGTTCGCCTTTGAGTTGAAGAACCAGTATACCGACCAGACTGTAGAGAACGCCAAGCGGCAGTGGATGTACGACCGCGACCCGCGGGAGATCTGCTTCCAGTTCAACAAGCGCATTCTGGGCTATTTCTGTGTGGACCACACCGAAGTCTGGATGACCACCCGGCTTGCGGCAAAGACACCCGCTTTCTGCCCTTCAACCAGGGCTCCAACGGTGCCGGGCAGGACGGTGGCGCGGGCAACCCGCCCAACCCCAACGGTTACCCCACGGCCTACCTCTGGGAACAGGTGTTCCAGAAGGGTAGCATGATGGACATCCTGCAAAAGTTCATGAGCCTGAAAGATGGCAAAACGCTGATTTTTCCGCGCTATCACCAGCTGGATGTGGTACGCAAGCTGGTAGCAGACGTGCGGCAGAATGGCACCGGGCACAACTACCTGATCCAGCACAGCGCCGGTTCCGGCAAGTCCAACTCCATTGCATGGACAGCCTACCGACTGGCTTCCCTGTTCAATGCCGAAAATAAGCCGGTGTTTGCCAGCGTCATTGTGGTCACTGACCGCACCGTGCTGGACGCCCAGTTGCAGGAAACAATTTCCGGCTTTGACCATACGCTGGGCGCGGTGGAAGCCATCGGCGAGGACAAGCGCTCCACCGACCTGCGGGACGCCATCAACAACGAGGCACGCATTATCATCACCACGTTGCAGAAATTTCCGGTCATCTACACCGAGGTAGATAAAGCCGCCGGGAAAAACTATGCCGTCATTGTGGACGAGGCCCATTCCTCCCAGACCGGCAGTTCAGCACTCAAGCTGAAAACCGCCCTTGCCGACATGGAGGATGCTCTGCGGGAGTACGCCGAGTTGGAGGGCAAAGCGGAAGAAGAAATTGACCCAGAAGATACGCTGGTCAAGGAAATGATCGCGCAGGGGCGACACAAGAACCTGTCTTTCTTTGCGTTCACGGCCACGCCCAAACCTGCCACGCTGGAGCTATTCGGTACAGAGTACCCGGACGGAAGCCACCACCCGTTCCACATTTACAGTATGCGGCAGGCCATTGAGGAAGGTTTTATCCTTGATGTGCTGCAAAACTACATGACCTATTCCACCTGCTTCAAAATCGCCAAAACGACCACGGAGAATCCCGACCTGCCCGCCAGCCGGGCAGCCAAGCTCATCCGCAAATACGAGGAGCTGCACCCTTATAACATCAGCCAAAAGGCAAAGATCATTGTGGAGACCTTCCGGGAAACGACCCGCCACAAAATCGGTGGACGCGGCAAGATGATGGTGGTCACATCGTCCCGGCTGGCGGCGGTGCGGTACTTCCACGAGGTCAAGCGCTACATTACCGAACAGGGTTATGACGACGTGAACATCCTGGCGGCGTTTTCCGGATCTGCGCCGGATGGTGACATTGAATACACGGAGCCTTCTCTGAATGTCCGGGCCGATGGAAGCCACATCGCCGAAAGTCAGACGAAGCAGGAGTTCCATGATAACTTCAACGTGCTCATTGTGGCCGAAAAGTACCAGACCGGTTTTGACGAACCGCTGCTCCACACCATGATCGTGGACAAGAAGCTGAAAGGCGTCAAGGCAGTGCAGACTCTCTCCCGCCTGAACCGCACCTGCCCCGGCAAAACCGACACCTTTGTGCTAGACTTTGTGAACAAAGCCGAGGACATTCAGGAAGCATTTCAGCCATTTTATCAGGAAACGTTTCTGGAACAGGAGGTCAACGCCGACCTGCTTTATAAAGTCCAGAAGGAGCTGCACGGCTTTGCAATCTATTCCGACACGGACATCGAATCCTTTGCAAAAGAGTATTTCCGCAATAAACCCGGCAAGGATGCCATGGGCCGCATGAGCAGCGTCTTGAAACCTGTTGCCGACCGCTACAACCAGAAAACGCAGGCGGAGCGGTATCAATTCCGCCGCCTGCTGCGCAGTCTTGTCAAGTGGTACGGGTACATCTCGCAGGTCGTGCGGATGTTCGACGAAGAACTGCACAAAGAGGATGTGTTCTGTTCCTATCTGCTCAAGCTGCTTCCGCCCGACCCGGTAAACCAACTGGATCTGGACGGCAAGTTACAGTTGGAGTACTACAAACTGCAAAAGACCTTTGCAGGCACCATCGAGCTGGAAAAGACCAAGGGCAGCTACGAGCCTGTCACCCAGAAAGCTGCCCTCGGCCACGACCCAAAAGAACCGTTGGACGAGATCATTCTGAAAATCAACGAGAAATACAAGGGCCAGTTCACCAATGCCGACCGGGTGCTGCTTACTGCCCTGCATGACCGTCTGCGGGCCGACCCGAAATTGGCCAAGCTGGCACAGAGTTCCGATCCGCAGATCTTCACCGAGAGCATCTTTCCCAAGGCCTTTGACACTGCCGCACAGGACAGCTACATCGAAGCGCAGGATACATTCTCTGCCCTATTTGAAGATACCAGCAAGTATAAGGCCATTATGTCCGCCTTGGCGGAGCTGCTGTATCGGGAGTTCAGGAAGAAATAATTTTTTATTTCCATCGGCGTAGAAACAGCCTGCATCCAACGGATGCAGTTCAAGGGTTTGGGATTTCCCAACAAGCATTTTGCGACGCAAAATAGGCGTT
>CALDLZ010000085.1 GCA_937915335.1 uncultured Faecalibacterium sp. | reverse complement strand
CCCCCTTGTCTCTAACAACTAAGTCAACAGTATAGACCAAAACCTCCGGGGGCGCAACGGCAATATCTGACAAGGATTGTTGCGATTTGCCGGAAAAACTGTGTAAAAGAAAAGGGCCCCGCACGCACCGTGCGGAGCCCTTGATGCTTTTATGAGAAATTAGAAGCCAAAGTAACGCTTTGCGTTGTCGAAGCAGATGCCCTTGACGATCTTCTCCAGTGCCTTCTCGTCATCGGGATACTCGCCATCCTCGATCCACTGACCCAGGACGTTGCACAGGATGCGGCGGAAGTAATCGTGACGGGTGTAGCTCAGGAAGCTGCGGCTGTCGGTCAGCATACCAACGAAGTTGCCCAGCAGGCCCAGGTTTGCCAGACTCTTCAGCTGGTTTTCCATGCCGATCTTCTGGTCGTTGAACCACCAGCCGGAGCCGTGCTGGATCTTGCCCGGGCACTCATCGTTCTGGAAGCAGCCCAGCAGGGAGCCCAGCTGCTCGTTGTCAGCGGGGTTCAGGCTGTAAACGATGGACTTGGGGCACTCGTCGGTGTCGTTCATGGCGCTCAGCAGGCTGGACAGCTCGCTGCCGCACTTCTCGGTGTTGATCATGTCGAAGCCGGTGTCGGGTCCCAGCAGAGCGTTCATCTTGCGGTTGACACCACGCAGGCAGTTGAAGTGGAACTGCATGACGATGCCCAGACGATGATACTGCTTGCCCAGGTGGATCAGCAGGTAGGTCTGATACTTCTCAGCCTCTTCCTTGGTGGGGGTGGCACCAGCCATGACCTTCTGGTAAATGGCGTTGACCTCTTCCTTGGTGGCCTCACGGTAGGGCACATAGTCCAGACCGTGGTCAGACGCGCGGCAGCCCATCTCAGCAAAGAACTCGATGCGCTCGGTCAGGGCGCTGGTAACGCAGTCGATGCAGGCCAGCTTCTCCTTGCCGACG
Source organism: uncultured Faecalibacterium sp. (assembly GCA_937915335.1). Lineage (GTDB taxonomy): Bacteria > Bacillota > Clostridia > Oscillospirales > Ruminococcaceae > Faecalibacterium. The sequence continues at coordinate 5,577 of CALDLZ010000085.1, read as the reverse complement.
ACCTGAGCCAGCTTGCCCATGTACTCCACGAAGCCGGGCTTCTGGATGTTCACGGCCTTGTCGGGGCGGAAGGAAGGAGCGACGATGAACTTGATGGAAGGATCTTCCTTGATCTTCTTGTGCCACTCCAGGCTGTCGATGGGATCATCGGTGGTGCCGATGAAGGCGACATTGGACTGCTCGATCAGACCGCGGACGGTCATGCTGTCGTCGTGCTGCAGCTTGTCGTTGCACAGGTTCCAGACTTCCTCAGCGGTATCGCCGTTCAGGATGCCCTGATAGCCGAAGTACTTGCGCAGCTCCAGATGGCACCAGTGATACATGGGGTTGCCAATGGCCATGGGCAGAGCCTCCGCAAACTTCTGGAAACGCTCACGGTCGGGCTTGTTGCCAGTGATGTACTCCTCGGGCACGCCGTTGGAGCGCATCACGCGCCACTTGTAGTGGTCACCAGCCAGGGAGCCGTCGGGCTGACGGCCGCCCAGCCAGACCTGAGCGATGTTCTCGAAACGGCGGTTCTCAGCGATCTCCTTCGGGGAGATGTGGCAGTGATAATCGCAGATGGGCATGTCAGCAGCGTAGGTGTGATACAGATGCTGAGCCATGGGAGACTGGAGCATGAACTCCTGATCCATAAATGCTTTCATGGGGTGAAACTCCTTTTCTTTCGGAATAAATTCGGATACTTGGGTTATCTTCAACACGCCCGCACAGGGTATGCCAAGTCTATCTTTAGTATAGCGGAAAAGTGAAATGTATACAACTGAAAAAACGCCAAAATTTCAGACTTTTCCTTGTAAAAAACGCTGGAATTTATAAAATGTATCAGGCAAGGGCTGAAAATCTGGTAAAAACCACTTGACTTAATTGTATACAACAGCTTACAATAGAACCAGCAAAATGGCACAATATAAGGAGGTAAAATTCCATGAACCAGATCACTACCCAGTATGTTACCGAAGGCGGCTCCTGCTTTGAGCAGTACGTCATCACCGACCCTGTGGCAAAAACCAGCCTGACCATCACCCCCGAGCGCGGCGGCATGGTCACCGGCTTTACCCTGGACGGTGACGAGTACATCTGGACCCGCCGCCCCAACTTCAGTGAGTGCAACCGCCCCCGCTTCGGCATCCCCGTGCTGTTCCCCAGCTGCGGCAAGCCCGATAACGGCGTGCACATCTTCAACGGCCAGGCCTACCCCATGGAGATCCACGGCTTTGCCGACCTGTGCCCCTGGGAGGTCGAGAGTGTCGGCCCCGATGGCGTGACCCTGATCCTCGAGTCCACCCCGCTGACCAAGTTCCTCTATCCCTTTGATTTCACCGTCCTGATGAACTATAATCTGGAGGGCAACACCGCCACCCTGAGCATGACCGTCATCAATGAGGGCGATGTCCCGATGCCCTTCAGCTTTGGTTATCACCCCTATTTTGTGACCAGTGAGCTGCAGAATGTCGATTTTGACATCAAGTGCGCTACCTGCTCTGAGGATGCTAAGGGTGAGCAGCCCGCCGCGCCCGCAAAGATCAGCCTGACCCGCAAGGAAGGCGCAGATAACTCCATCCGTCTGCTGACCGGCGTGCAGTTCCCCATGACCTTTACCGATAAGGGCAATGGCCACAAGGTTACTGTGGATGCCGACGAGAGCTTCACCAATGGCGTGCTGTGGCAGCAGGATGCGGAGAACTTCGTCTGCATGGAGCCCTGGAATGGCTGGGCAAACAGTGTGAACGAAGAGGGTAAGCATGAGGTGCTGGAGCCTGATGAGGCCCTGACCAGCGAGTGGAGCATCACCATCGAGAAGGTCTGAGCCTGAACCCTGCTTTTTCTTATGATAAATAAAGGCAAACGCCGCATGAGCTCCCCAACGAGCCATGCGGCGTTTGTCTTTTAGAAGAGGGTTTAGGAGGTTTATGCTGGTAGAAAAGGAGAAAATGTCAGAAGGATCACTTCAGCAGCTCTGCCAGGGTGCGGGCATCCGGGGTGTCCCCGGCGCTCTTGCCATAGTGGGCGTACAGGATCTTCCGATCCTTGTCCACCACAAAGCAAGCGGGCAGCTGCAGCTCATTGCCTTCGTAGGCGCCATGCTTGTACCCGGCGGCCGTGGCCTTGGCGATCTTCACCATTGTGCCGGCATCAGCCATCTTGGCCATGGAAGCCGCTGGCTGGATGCCGAAGCGCTCATAGAGGGAGGCCTTCGGGTCGCAGAGGATGGAGAAGGGGAAGGTGTCGGGCTGCAGCTCCTTTGCCAGACCGGCAGGGTCGGACTGCAGGACAACGATGACCTGACCGCCCACATCCGTGATCTGGTGGTAATTCTCGGCCAGCTGATGGATATCGTACTGGCAGAGGGTGCAGCCGTAATAGCGCAGGAAGAGCAGAGCCGTTTTCGGGGTCTTTTGCACCGTGTCGGCCAGATCCAGACCGGCAGCAAAAGGCGTGTCATAAGTGAAGTCGGGCATTACCTCGCCCACCGTCAGGCGGGCAGCAGTCGTTTCAGCAGCCATGGCTTACACCCACTCGCCATTGAAAACGTGCTTGTCCAGACGGTCGAAAGCTTCCTTCACGCGGGACAGAGGCAGAGCCAGGTTCATGCGGATGGAGCAGGGGCCGTGGAACATCCGGCCATCCTGGATGGCAACACCCACGTTCCAGCAGGCCTTTTCCAGTTCCTGAATGGTCTTGCCGTGCTTCTCGCACCACTCGGTGCAATCCACGAACAGCATGTAGGTGCCCTGTGGCTTGGAGACGGTCACGCCATCAAAGTGCTTCTCGATGTAGTCGCAGGCGTAATCCACATTGCCGGTAATGGTCTGGCGCAGCTCATCGACCCACTCGTAGCCCTCGGGCTTGTAGGCACCGATCAGGGCGTGCATGGACAGAACGTTCATGTCGTTGTAGTGGGGCTTGGAGCTCTTGGCAACCACGCGGTCACGGATGGTGGGGTTGTAGATGATGTGGTAGCTGCCTACCAGGCCGGCCAGGTTGAAGGTCTTGGAGGGGGCGTAGACGGCGACGGTACGCATCCGGGCATCCTCGCTGACAGACTGGGTGGGAATGTGCTTGTGACCCTCAAGGATGATATCAGACCAGATCTCGTCGGAGATCACGATACAGTCATTGGCCTTGTAAACTTCCATGGCCTTCTCGATCTCCCAGCGCTCCCAGACACGGCCGCAGGGGTTGTGGGGGCTGCAGAACACGGCAACATGGATGTGATTTGCCTTGATCTTGGCATCCATGTCCTCGTAGTCCATCCGCCAGATGCCGTTCTCGTCCTTGACCAGCGGGCTGTGGACGATTTTGTAACCGTTGTTCTCAATGCACATGGTGAAGCCGATGTAGGTGGGGCTGTGCAGCAGCACGGCATCGCCGGGGGCGGCATAGCAGGTCAGTGCAGATACAACACCGCCCAGAACGCCGTTTTCGTAGCCGATGCACTCTTTGGTCAGACCCTTGACATCGTTACGGGTCTCGTGCCACTTGATGATGGAGTTGAAATACTCATCGGTGGGCTGGAAGTAACCATAAGCGGGGTGCTTTGCGCGCTCAATGATGGCCTCGGGGATGGTGGGTACGGTGGGAAAGTTCATGTCAGCCACCCACATGGGGATGGCATCATAGCCTTCCTTGGGCAGGTCGGGGGTGAAACCGGGCATGGACCCCAGACCATCGATTGCGGTAGCGTCCTTACCGTGGCGGTCCATGATGGAAGTGAAATCGTACTTCATAAGAATTCTCCTTTTCCGGCAAATGCCGATTCCTTACAATGTGTGTATGATTTTGAACGTCAATGTGAAACTTGGTGGAAAATCAGGCGGTCTCTTCGTCAGCAGCGGTATCCGCAATGGCCTGACGGACGATCTCCTCTTTCTTGGCGGCCAGATCCTCGGCCTTGACAGCGCCCTGCTTCAGGCGCAGGATGCTCAGTACGCACATCACGACGACGATGACAACGGCGAACACGGCATCATTGAAGGTCAGGTCCTTGAACAGGTTGTAGGCGACCACGCCGGCGCAGAAGGCACCCAGCACGCAGCAGACGTTGTAGAACCACAGGGGCATCTTGATACTGCGCTGTGCCCACTGCTCGGGGTACTTCTTGGGCAAGGTCAGGCAGGCCAGATTCATGTAGATGTTGATGAGCATGGTGGGGATCATCACCTGAGAGACGATGGCATCCAGGCTGCGGCCGGTGATGATGGGGAAAATGCTGATGACGTAGAACAGCAAATAGACGACGTAAGGATAACCGTTCTTATCGGCCTTCTTGAAGACAGGAGGCAGCCAGCCATCGTTTGCAATCTGGATCAACGGGTAACGCATCATACCCAGGCCGCCCAGCAGAGAACTTGCGATGGCACCAATGCCGCCGCCGACTACAAAAAAGATGTACAGAGCGTTGGGGAAGATGGCCTGTGCAGTCACGCTGATGTTCTGACCAGCGGTTTCAGCGTAGGGCAGGACACCGCCGGCGACGATGCCCATGGCACCGTAGACCACAGCCAGCAGGCAGGTAATGACGATGATGCCCAAAGGAATGGTACGCTTGGGGTTCTTGGTGACGGCTGCCATGGAAACGGGAGCCATCGTGGTGCCCTGGCAGGCCCAGCCCATGACGGCCAGTGCGGAGACGAAACCGGGGAAGCCGCCGTGGAAGAAGCCGCCATCAGCACTGGTGAAGGTGCTGGCAAAATCGACCTTGCCGATGCCAAAGGCAACGAAGAGGGCGAGAGCGGCCACCAGAACCAACGTGACGATGTTTTCCAGAATGGTGAGGAAGCGGGAACCCTTGATGGTGGTTAGGAAGAAGAGCGTTGTGACAACAAAGGCTACAACCGATTGATAATTCTGCAAGGCGGGAACTGCGATGGCCAGATACTGTGCCAGAGCCACCGAGTAACTGGAAAAAGCCAGACCGTTGACCAGCACCATCCAGGCGCTGACACCGCTCATAAACGGGTTGAACAGCATGGCTTTCATGCTGTAATCGCCGCCCTTCATCACGAACATGGCGGGCATTGCCAAGTTATACCAGTAAGCCAACAGCATGAAGAAGCAACCGATGGCGACGACCAGAGAAATGGAGCGGCCGGTGTAGGCGATGCCGTAACCCAGCAGCACGAAGATGCCGGTGCCGATGGCACCGCCAAGGCCCAGACCAACAATGTTCCATAGGCCTAATTTTTTGCCTTTTTCTTCCATGATATTTTATACCTCTCTTTTCAATGACGCCCCAGTGTTTTGGGAACGTCCGTTGTGACCTGTGGGAAAAGTGAGTAAACCGGCAGGGGACCGCAGGATCTTATTTGACCGCGACGGCCTCGATCTCTACGCGGGCACCCTTGGGCAGTGCAGCGACCTGGAAGGCGCTGCGTGCCGGGCAGACACCGGTGAAGTAGGATGCGTAAACCTCATTCATTGCGCCGAAGTCCGCAATATCCTTGAGCAGAACGGTGGTCTTGACCACGTCGGACAGCTCGTAACCGGCAGCGGCCAGGCGAGCGAGGTAGATCTCGCGGTTGGCTCGGAAGTCCACGGAGCGCATGCGGGTGTCGACGTAGACACACAGCACGG
>CALDLZ010000084.1 GCA_937915335.1 uncultured Faecalibacterium sp. | reverse complement strand
GCCGGTATAGCCGCCGGGGGCCGGGTGGAACTGATACCCGCGCGGGGTTGCTTCAATTTCGGCCCCGCCCGCCCGCAGAAGGGCAACATCCCCCACCACGATCTGGCGGCTGACCCCCAGTTTCGCGGCCAGTGCGCTGGCGCTGATGGGCGAGCTTGCCCCGTGGAGCTGTTCCAAAATCTTTTCCCGGCGCTGTGCTGCGTTCATTGGCATCGTTCCCCCTGTTTTGCGTATTCCCTATTATAATAGTGCAAGACAGTTGTCCTGTCAATCCAGACGCAAAACGGTGGCATAGTTGGACGGCAGCTGAACCTTCAGCTGCCCCCACTCAAGGCTGGTCATCACGTTCTCGGCACCCACGGTGTCAGCCAGCAGGTCAGTGACGGAAGAAGCCTCCACCGGCAGCTGGAACTCCATCTGGGCGGGGCTGTCGCCGTTGTTGAACACGGCTACCAGCGCCTTGCCGTCCAGCACCCGGGCAAAGGCATAGCACTGGGTCGTCAGGCTCAGTTCCTTCACCTCGCCATAGCTCAGGGCGGGATACTCGGCTTTCAGCCTGCCCAGAGCGGCATACACGCTGGTGACGGGGTTGGTGGTCAGGTCATCCTTGAAATTCTCCAGCTCCAGACAGGGGCGCAGGGGCCAGTCACTTCCCCATTCCTTTTTGCCCTCAATGCCGAATTCAGAGCCGTAATAGATGGACGGAATGCCCCAAAGCGTGTATACTAGAATGGCAATATGCCGGATGTGGGCCTTGTTCCGCAGCTTGTTGGGCAGGCGCTCCACATCGTGGTTATCCGAGAAGGTGTAGAGCCGGGTGTCATGGCAGAGCCCCTGCAGGCGGCGCATGGTGTGGGCGATCTCAAAGTAGTTGTGGTCGTTGTGGCCGCTCCATAATCCCTTGTGCAGCTCGTAGTTGGTGACGGAGTGGAGCATTTCAGGGTTGGCCCAGCGGCTGTAATCGCCGTGGATGACCTCGCCCATCAGCCAGAACTCCGGTTTGATCTCATTGGCGAGATGACGCAGACCCTTCATAAAATCGAAATCTAGCACATCAGCCGCATCCAGACGGATGCCGTCGATGTCGAACTCGTTGACCCAGAAGCGGATGGTATCGTAGTGATAATTCTGCACCTCGGGGTTGCGCTGGTTCAGCTTGACCAGCAGGTTGAAGCCACCCCAGTTGCCATAGGAGAAGCCATCGTTGTACTCGTTGTTGCCCCAGAAATTCACATCGCAGAACCAGTCCTTATAGCGGGCATTCTCCCGGTTGGCCTGCAGATCCTTGAAAGCGAAGAAGTCGCGGCCTACATGGTTGAACACCCCGTCCACGATGACCTTCTGGCCCCGGGCGTGGCAGTTGGCGACGAACTGCTTGAACTCCTCATTGGTGCCCAGTCGGCGATCCACAAGCCGGTAATCAATGGTATCATAGCCGTGGGAGCCGCTCTCAAACAGCGGACCAATATAAATGGCCGTGCAGCCCAGATCGCTGTAAGCGTGCTCGGCCCAGGCGTTCAGCTTGACAAAGGCTCCCGGTGTGGGCTGGCCGTCGTTTTCGTGCGCGCAGCCGCACAGACCCAGCGGATAAATGTGATAAAAGACTGCGGTATCATACCATGCCATAATTACTCTCTCCCATTATTTTTCTTCTGCCGCCCAGCAGCGACAGGTTCAGTATACCACAAACTCTACCAATTGTGTGGAAGTTTGACAAATCTTCTGCATAGTTTCCAACATAATCGGCAAGTGTGACGATTCTAACCAGAAATTATTGGTAAATATGACCGGGTATATCCCGTTAAGAAAAGGAGAAATCTGCATGAACTTTCCCTCCATTGATCGCTCGTTCTTTGCGGGCGAATGCTTTGATGCCTACCGTGTGCTGGGCGCGCACCCCTGCCGTGACGATTCCGGGCGGGAGGGCTGGCGGTTCGCTGTGTGGGCCCCGGGGGCCGTGGCTGTGGAGATCTGCGGCGGCTTTGACGGCTGGGGGCCGGGCGTGCCCATGCAGAGGGCCGACACCGGCGTGTGGAACGGTTTTGTGGCCGGCCTTGCCGAGGAGGAGCTCTACAAATATCGCATCCACGGGGCCGACGGCAGCGTGGTGATGCGGGCCGACCCGTACGCTTTTGCCACCGAGCTGCGCCCCGGCACCGCCAGCAAGCTGACCAAACTGGACTTTGCCTTTGACGATGCCAGCTGGATGGAGCGGCGGGACAAATGCCGCAACCTGCCCCTGAACATCTACGAGCTCCACGCAGGCAGTTGGAAGCACAAACCCAACGCCACCCGGGAGGATGGCTCCGACGGCTGGTACAACTACCGGGAGCTGGCCCGGGAGCTCATTCCCTGGCTGCTGGACCACCGGTTCACCCATGTGGAGCTGCTGCCCCTGGCCGAGCATCCCTTCGATGGCAGCTGGGGCTACCAGACCACAGGCTACTTCTCTGTCACCAGCCGCTACGGCTCCCCGGCGGACTTTGCCGCCTTTGTCAACGCCTGCCACCGGATGGGCATTGGTGTCATCATGGACTTTGTTCCCGTCCACTTTGCGGCCAACG
>CALDLZ010000083.1 GCA_937915335.1 uncultured Faecalibacterium sp. | reverse complement strand
GCGCCAAGATCTTCGGCGTTGACCCGAAGGTCGCCTTCCTGAGCTACTCCACCCTTGGCTCCGGCAAGGGCGAGGACGTCGACAAGATGCGCAACGCCTGCGCCAAGGCTAAGGCCCTCATGCCCGAGACCCCGATCGGCGGCGAATTCCAGTTCGACGCCGCCGTCTCCCCGACCGTCGCCAAGACCAAGCACATCACCGACGCGGTCGGCGGCCACGCCAACACCTTCATCTTCCCCGACATCAACGCCGGCAACATCGGCTACAAGATCGCCCAGCGTCTGGGTAACTTCGACGCCTACGGCCCGATCCTGCTCGGCCTGAACGCGCCGATCAACGACCTCTCCCGCGGCTGCAACGCCCAGGAGGTCTACTCCATGGCGATCATCACCGCGGCGCTTGCCTAACGGCTTCAAAAAAAGAGGACGGCGTGAGGGGCGGTCCAATAAAACAGTATATTGTTTTCGGGGAGCGGCATGAGTAATCATGCCGCATTTCCGTTTATAATGTCATAGAGTAATTTGGCGGGGAGTATACCGATGTGATTGTAGCTGATGTCTACATCCTGTACTCGGTGTCCGCTGGACTTGTCCGGTGCATGAACATATACGGCTTTTACCATATCGTTCAGTACCTCTGGAGTCAGCTTTTCCAGATACAAGTGCTTCTTCGCCAAGCGAATGAAGGTATCGACACTCTCCACACGATTTTCTTGATTCTGTATTTCATTTTCAAGCATTTCAATCTTGGATCTCAGTTCTTCCTGCTCCTGCTCATAATCATCAGACAACATCTGAAAACGAGCTTCGGACTGTTTTCCGTTGACCATATCCTCGTAAATACGCTTGAACAATCTGTCCAGTTCAGCCAGACGATTTTCAGATTTCTGCAAAGCTCGCTTCTTTGCAGAAAGTTCTTTCCTTACATCCTCACTTCGTTTTGCACCCAATGCTCTGCGGAATGCATCTTCATAATCAGCCACGCATTGAATCACCAACCTCATGTGTTGGAGTGTACCTTCTTCCAGTACCACCGCACGGATGAAGTGAGTGTCGCATACCTTCTTGCCCTTTTTACGGGAAGTGGAACATATGAAGTGATCTTGTCTGGTTTCAAAACTCTTGCTGGTACAGTAGCACAGTTTCTCACCGCAATCAGCACAGCGGACGAGGCCAGAGAACATATTGGTCTTGTCTGTTCTGGCGGGTCTGCGTTTGTTTTGCGAAGTTCCTGCACACGGGCAAAAGTATCTTCGTCAATAATGGCTTCATGGGTATTCTCGAAAATCTTCCATTGGTCGGGCGGATTTTCGAGTTTCTTTTTGCTCTTGTACGACAGCTTGCGTGTCTTGAAGTTGACCATGTGACCAAGGTATTCCTGCTTCTCCAGTATGCCGGTGATGGTGCGTGGTGCCCAAGCGTAAGGGTCATCTGGTGTGTTGGCAGGAGCATTTCTTCCCATCTTCATCCAATGGAACCGTAGGACAATCCACCTTTGCTTCTTTCAGTTTCTTGGCGATCTGAGAGGGGCCATAGCCCTCCATGCACCATGCGAAGATCTGACGGACAATGGATGCGTCTTCATCGTCCACAATCCAATGCCTCTTTGGATTGTCGGGGTCTTTCATATAGCCGTAGGGCGGGTTGGTGGTCAAATATTCACCGGATTCACCTTTCTGCTTCATGGACGCCTTATCCCATTCGGACGGTCATTCAGTTGTCGGATGTAGGAAAAACAAAAAGAGCCGATTACACAGAACAGCAGAAATCGGCGGGAGCATGGCTCTCGCTTCAAAGTGATATTCTATGTAATCGGCTCTGAAAATTCAAAGTCGGGTTCTGCTTTCTACAGCTCCCGCCAACAGAACCAAAGGCGTAGTGGAGCAGTTCGGCACTTCCGGTGCACCGATACCGTGTCGGATAAAACCGACCTATGGTGGAACATTGATATTCAGTTGTTCCATCATTAATACAGATACATCACTTATCCGTCAAGATTTTCAATGTCTCTCACTATATTCGGAATTTCAAAGAGCGATTTTCAGCAGGATCAGAAAAAGATCCCTCTACCGGTTAGGACATTTAGGAGCAATTTATCAACGGGTTGTGAAAAACTTTCTTCATATATCTCCAGAAAAAACACTCAGATTCGTACCCGGCACAGAAAATTTCCTTTCAAGTGGTAGTCGGCGAGAAAGGCGTTTTTAGAACTGATTCAAGGAAAAATTGCAAAAAATACTTCTGCCCAACTTGGGCAGAAGTTAAGGAACCTCTGAATAAACAGCCTTCATTCGGCGCAGAGCGAGAAAGTAGCTG
>CALDLZ010000082.1 GCA_937915335.1 uncultured Faecalibacterium sp. | reverse complement strand
TGGATTCTTAAATGGCCTTTACTTTATTGCAGTTGTAGTAGCTGCTATTTTCTGGGGGTATGCAGTGAAAGTGCTATCGACTTTGATTCAAATCAAGGTCGAGTCCCTGACAATTGCGGAGGTTACAAAAGAATCCCATGAAGCATAAGTTACACCGTTTCTTTTCCGGAGTAGGGACATTTTTGATTGTCCTTTTTCTCTTTTTAGGAGTACTTCTGTCTAAAACATCTGTTTGGGCTGTTCAAGCGTTTGGAAATGTAACAATCGATGAAATCATTTTCCATTTGAAAGTACCTCTTCAGGGAACAGATACAACTTCAATTGTTTCCTTCATCCAGCAGGCACTTATTCCCGCTATAAAAATCAGTGGAGTGGTTGTTGCTATTTGTCTACTTCCGTGTTTAGAACGACTTGTTCGTGATAGACTGGCACAACATACAGGAAAGCAAGTTGTGATTACGGTTTGCCGCTATGCCCCCCCCCCTATATTGAGAAGCATCGAGAAAATGCTTATTTACTGCCGATATTACCAAAACGAATTTGCAGCCTGATCGTTGCAATTGTTTTTATATTTGAATTGGGCAGCATTTCAAAAACGTATGCGCTGGGTGAGTATATTCAACAACAAATAAGTCCTTCCACTTGGATTGAAGATAACTATGTTTCTCCCGCAGATGCTGCTATTACATGGCCAACAAAAAAGAGAAATCTTATTTACATCTTTTTGGAATCTATGGAATCATCCTATGCGTCCTCTGATGACGGAGGATATTACACGGAAAATCTTATTCCAGAATTGACAGAGCTTGCAACGGAAAATATCAATTTCTCAAATCGTGAAACTGGTATTGGTGGAGCGGTCTCTGTTCCCAGTACTGGTTGGACGGTAGCCGGAATGTTTGCACAAACGAGTGGACTTCCGCTAAAACTTCCAGTTGAGGGAAATTCGATGAATAATTATTCTACCTTCTTCCCAGGGGTCACTTCTGTGGGACAACTTCTGGAGGAAGAAGGATATAAAAATTATATTATGTTCGGCTCTGATAAAGCATTTGCCGGACGAGGCAATTATTTTTCGCAACATGGCGACTATGAAGTTGACGACTATAATTGGGCCGCAGAGACAGGAAAAATCCCAGAAGGATATTCTGTCTTTTGGGGCTTTGAAGATAATCGCCTGTTTGATATGGCAAAGGAAAAGCTCTTGGAAATTTCCCAAAATGATGAGCCATTCAATCTGACGTTGTTGACCGTAGATACACATTTTCCAGATGGATATCGTTGTGAACTTTGCCAGAAGGAACATGATACGGATTACAAGGATGCTTTATCCTGTTCCAGCAGACAAGTGTACGCATTTGTTAATTGGATACAGCAACAGGATTTTTATGAGAATACAACAATTGTGATATCCGGTGATCATTTAACGATGTCTGCCGCTGTAAATGAGGAGATTCCGCAAGAATATCAGCGCAGTATTTATAACTGCATTATCAACTCGGTGGCAGAACCGGTTTCAGCCCAGAACAGAAGCTTTTCTACAATGGACATGTTCCCTACCACGTTGGCGGCTTTGGGATGTAAAATAAAGGGTGAACGACTGGCGCTAGGAACCAATCTTTTTTCGGACAAGAAAACGTTACTAGAGACATACGGATATGATGAGGTCGCTGATGGACTTTCCAAGCGCTCTTCGTTTTATAATAGCTTAATGTATTAAAAATACCGGATACCGGCATCTTGCAAAACATGACAAGGTGCCGGTATTTTATTTGAGAGTTTGAGCGAAAGAAAAAAGCAGGCACCGGAAACCGCTTCCGATGGCCTGCTTTTTCAACATGCGGGAGAAGGGGGTCGAACCCTCACTCACTGGGAACTGGTGCCTAAAACCAGCGCGTCTGCCATTCCGCCACTCCCGCACAGAGAACTTATTTAGTTTATCAAGTTTTGAAGAAAATGTCAATTGCTTCACTCCGCTTTTTATATTTTGGAGGATTCCGGCGCATACTAGAGCCAATCATCTTGCGGGGGGGCAGAAACGTGAAACGACATAACAGGGTATTTCGATTGTTGCGCTTGGCCGTGGTGTATCTGCTCCTTCTGCCGGTACTGCTGCTGGGCTGGCTGTACAGCCACCTGCCCGACCGCGTCTATCTGGAGCCAGGGCAGGCGCTGGCACTCCCTCGTTTCGGCTGGGTCGAGCCCATGGGGCTCCATGGCAGCCAGAATGCCGCCAGCACGCAGGTGGTGGGCAGCTACCAGACGACATTATCTCTGGGGGGCTGGCTCCCCATTAAAAATATCCGCACGGTGGTCACAGAGCGGCCTCAGGTGACGGTCTGTGGCACCCCCTTCGGAGTCAAGATGTTCTCAGAGGGGGCGCTCATCGTGGGCTTCTCTGATATCGACAACCCCGGAGGAAGCACAGCAAATCCTGCTAAAACGGCTGGCCTGCGGCTGGGTGACCGGGTCATCCGCATTGGGCAGACCGAAACAGAGAGCAATGATGCCGTCAGGGAAGCGCTGGAAGCCGTAGAAGGCCGGGCCGCTGAGGTGATCTATGTCCGCAATGGGGAACAGCGCAGCACGACCCTGACCCCTGTCTGGGACGCTGCCGCCAGCCAATGGCGGGCTGGCATGTGGGTACGGGATTCCTCCGCCGGGGTGGGCACCCTGACTTTTGTGGATACTGAGAAGGGCATCTTTGCGGGCCTGGGCCATCCCATCAGCGACGGTGATACCGGGGAGAGCATTGCCCTGCGCAGCGGCGAGATCGTCTCCTGCCAGATCACCGGATGCAGTATGGGTACAGCGGGCAGTCCCGGCGAGCTGAAGGGAAAGTTTCTGAGTTCCCATGCCATCGGCAGTATCCGCATCAACGGCGAAAATGGCGTTTACGGCACAACCCGCAGTACCTTTGCAGGGCAGAAAATGCCGGTTGCCTTTGCGCAGGAGGTGCAGACCGGTGACGCGGAGATCTTGTCCACTGTCTTTGGTGAAACGCCCAGGGCCTACCGTGTCCGCATCGAAAAAATCAGTGATGCCGATTCTCGTCGCAATATGGTCATTCGGGTGGTGGACCAGGTCTTACTGGAAAAGACCGGCGGCATCGTACAAGGTATGAGCGGCAGTCCCATCCTGCAGAACGGGCGGTTGGTAGGGGCTGTGACCCATGTTCTGGTCAACGACCCGACAAGAGGGTACGGAATCTTCGCACAGACCATGTTGGAGCAGGCTGAAAACGTTGCTTCGGTGGCAAATCAGGCAGAATTGGTAAAATGAAACAGGCCAATTCGACCAACGATTCCACAATGTGGCAAAAATAACAGTTGAAATCAATGGGAACTTATGGTAAAATCGGAAACGTAAGGAAAACCGCACACATTGGAGGATTGAACGATGGACAAGATCAAATTTTTGATGTCAGATACTGGCGCAGAGATCACGGCAGCCTGTCGTGAAGCTTTGGAGCAGAAGGGCGTGGAAGTGACCGTGGTAGAAAAAGACGGTCTCAAGGTCCTGCAAAAGATGCTCACCGTGCGGCCGCAGGTGGTGCTGCTGGATGCCTTTATGCCGGGGCTGGATGCACTGGCCGTCAAGCAGAAGTATAATGCGGCTGGCGAGCGGCGCACCTCTTTCTTTGTGACTGGCGCTTTTCAGAGCGAGGAAATGGTGCAGGAACTTCTGGACGAGGGTTTTGCTTACTACTTTGTCAAGCCCTTCGATGAGACAGTTTTGGCCAACCGTGTGCTGAAAGTCGTTGCCGGACAGGAAAAGCGCATCCTTCACACCAGCGTGGACAGTGACGAGCTGACCGTGACCGAGATCCTGCACCAGATCGGTGTTCCCGCTCATATCAAGGGTTACCAGTTCCTGCGGGATGCCATCCTGCTTACGATGAACGAGCCGGATTACATCAACGCCGTGACCAAGCGCCTCTACCCGGAAATCGCCAAGAAAAACAGTACCACCGCCAGCCGCGTGGAGCGCGCCATCCGTCATGCCATCGAGGTGGCGTGGGATCGGGGTGATGTGGATACCCTGAACAGCTACTTTGGGTATACCATCCATAACCTGAGAGGAAAGCCGACCAACTCGGAGTTTATTGCAATGATTGCTGACAAGATGCGGTTGGATAAGCGGCAGAGAGCAGTATAATTATTTATAACAAAGAAGAGCCACGGACAGGAGTGATCCTATCTGTGGCTCTTCCGATATTAAGAAAGACGGGTAGTAATAGGTAGTAGTTGGCTTATATTGGGTCTATGGATAAAAAAGCTCACGAT
>CALDLZ010000081.1 GCA_937915335.1 uncultured Faecalibacterium sp. | reverse complement strand
ATCTCGCTGCCCTTGACCCGGATCTGAGCCATGTGGGCCTCGTGCTCAGCGTAGGCGGCATCCGCAGCGGCCTGCACTTCCTTCTCGGAAATGCCGCCGAAGTATTTGGGCAGCACCTCTTTTGCCATCTTGCGGACAAAGTCCTTGGGACGGTGGATACCGACATAATCATAAATGAACTTCTGGCCCTCCAGCTCGGGGCAGTTGCCTGCCAGAACCTCGGGGTAGTAGGCCACGACGGGGCAGTTGTAGTGGTTGTCGCCCAGGCCTTCGTCGAAGTTGTAGGTCAGGCAGGGGTAGAAGATGGCATCCAGATGCATCTGGCTCAGGGCCTTAATGTGGCCGTGGCTCAGCTTGGCCGGGAAGCAGGCGGTATCACTGGGGATGGTCGCCTGACCGGCCAGATACAGCCCCCGGCTGGACACCGGGCTGGTGTGGACAGCAAAGCCCAGCTTGGTCCAGAAGGTGTGCCAGAAGGGCAGCATCTCGTACAGATTCAGGCAGAGCGGAATCCCAATGGAGCCACGCTTGCCGGGCACGGGCTTATAGCCTGCCAGCAGCTGCTGCTTGTAGGCGTAAAGGTTCAGGCTGTTGTCCTCGCTCTTGCCGGTAACGGGCTTATCGCACCGATTGCCGGAGATGAACTTGCGGCCATCGGCGAAGGTGTTAATGGTGAGCTGACAGTGGTTGCCGCAGCCGCCGCACTTGACGCTGACGACTTTCTGATCAAAGGCTTCCAGCTCGGCCAGATTCATCATATTGGAGGTCTCCTGATGGTTCTTGCGGCTCTGGCGCAGACCAAAGAGAGCCGCGCCGTAAGCGCCCATCAGACCGGCGATGTCGGGGCGGATGACCTCGACGCCCATCTCCTTTTCAAAGGCACGGAGAACAGCCTCATTATAAAAGGTACCGCCCTGCACCACGATCTTGCGGCCCAGCTCCTCGGGGCTGGAGGCACGGATGACCTTGTACAGTGCGTTCTTGACCACGCTGATGGACAGACCGGCGGAGATGTTCTCGATGGAAGCGCCGTCCTTCTGGGCCTGCTTGACCGAGCTGTTCATAAACACGGTGCAGCGGCTGCCCAGGTCAACCGGACGATCCGCAAACAGACCCAGTGCGGCAAACTCCTTGACATCATAGCCCAGTGCCTGGGCAAAGGTCTGCAAAAAGCTGCCGCAGCCGGAGGAGCAGGCTTCATTGAGGAAGATGTTGCTGATGGCACCATCCTCGATCTTGAAGCACTTCATATCCTGACCGCCGATATCGATGATGAAGTCCACGTCGGGCATGAAATATTTGGCGGCGGTAAAGTGAGCCACCGTCTCCACTAGACCGTAATCACAGCGGAAAGCGTTCTTGACCAGTTCCTCGCCGTAGCCGGTGGTGGTCACGCTGGCCACCTTCAGGTTGGGGTGCTCCTGATAGATTTTGATGAGCTGCTCACGGATCAAGGGCAGCGGATTGCCGAGGTTAGGCTGATAATTGGTGTACAAAATCTGGCTCTTCTCGTCCACAACCACCAGCTTGACAGTGGTGGAACCGGAGTCAATGCCGATGTGCACCGGGCCGCACTGGGCGCTGAAAGGTACACGGGGTACGCTGTGGGACATGTGCCGGGCGTGGAACTCCTCGTACTCCTGCTTGTTGGCAAACAGGGGCGGCTCGCTGGCGTATGTCGCAGTGGCGGCGTACTGGTCAAGGGCGCTGGCCACATCGGAGAGGTTGAACTCCTTATCCGCATAGAGAGCGGCACCCAGCGCAACATAGAGCAGGCTGTTCTCGGGGCAGGTGCCGGTGACACCCAATGCCTCGTCGAAGCTCTTGCGCAGGACGGTGCTGAAGGTCAGCGGGCCGCCCAGATACAGGATGTTGCCCTTGATGGGGCGGCCCTGTGCCAGACCGGCGATGGTCTGGTTGACCACGGCCTTGTAAATGCTGGCGGCGATATCCTCGGTACGGGCACCCTGGTTGATGAGGGGCTGCACATCGCTCTTGGCAAACACGCCGCAGCGGGAAGCGATGGTGTATGTACGCTCTGCCTTCTCCGCCGCCTTGTTCATCTCGTCGGCGCTCATCTTCAGCAGGGTGGCCATCTGGTCGATGAAAGCACCCGTGCCGCCGGCGCAGCTGCCGTTCATGCGAACCTCGGTGCCGTTGGTCAGGAACAAGATCTTTGCATCCTCACCGCCCAGCTCGATGACGCAGTCGGTGGCGGGCATGAACCGTTTGACGGCCACGCGGGTGGAGAACACCTCCTGTACAAAGGGCACCTTGCAGCTGTCGGCAAGACCCATGCCGGCAGAACCGGAGATGCTCAGCAGGGCCTTCTGGCCGTGCAGCTGCTCAGCATCAATACGGCGCAGCAGCTCCTGCGCCTTTTCCAGAATATGGCTGTAATGACGTTCGTATGTCGAATAAATCAGCGCATCATGTTCATCCAGCACCGCGCACTTGATGGTGGTGCTTCCGATGTCAAGACCTACTCTCACTTTGTTTTTCCTCCTGAGGGACGATATAAAAATACGGATATATTATACTCAAAAAATGGGGCACAATCAATCAGTCTTTTTATTTTACACGCAAAAAATAGTATTTTCTGTGTGTAAAGTTAAACATTTTGTTAAATTGACCGAAGCAAAGCCCCTGTTTTTTCTATCTCCGGTTAAGATTCTTTACTCTGAGTGATTTTTGCCCGCGCAAAAGCGCCCCGCGCGGCAAGGGCCGGCGCAGGGCGCTCGAGGTTTTATGATTCCGGTTTATCGGACAGCAGGCTGAGCTCGCGCAAAATCTGCCAGCGCAGGCCGTCCATAGAAAGGGTCGGGTGGCTGGTGCGCAGCTCCACGCTGCCCTCAATGGGGAACATCGTGCCCGTCAGCGGGATGAGCAGATGCACCCGGGTTCCCTTGGGGCTGCGCTGGCTCACCGAGAGCTCCCATCCCATGTGGGCACAGTAGCGGCGGCAGAGCATCAGGCCCGCCTGCACCCCGCCCAGGAAGCGGCGGCGGTTCTCCATCCAGTTTTCACCGGTGGGCAGGCCGCAACCGTCATCCTCCACGACCAGATGCAGGTCGGTATCATCCCGGCCCAGCCGGAAGGTCACATTGCCGTTGGGGCTTGCGGCCCGCAGGGCGTTGGACAGCAGGTGGAACAACAGCTGCTCGGTCTCCTCCGCGTCCGCTTTGATGTAGCAGCGGTGGAAGGGCCCCAGATCCACGGTCACCTTCGTGCCCAGCTGCTGTTCGATCTCCGGGGCCATCTGGCCGATCTCGGTCAGGATCCAGGCCAGGTCAATGGGCTTCATGGGCGGTTTGTCGTTCATCTCCGCCTCCAGCAGGCTCATCATCTCCCGCAGGGTGCGCTCCATCCGGATACTCTCCTGCTCCATATCCAGCAGAGCCTGCCGGGTCTTTTCGTCTCCCGTCCGGGCCAGGTGCATTTGCAGATACTCCCGGTTCTGATCCATGATGCGCAGGGAGTGCAGCAGCACGCTCTCAAATTGTTTACAGGGAAAATCCCCCAGCACAGGTTCCTTTGCCATACCATCACGCTCTCTTTTTCTCATCGTCTGGCCTTGCGGATCTGACTATCGGTGTCGATCAGCTTCTGCCGTGCCGCATAGATCAGTTTGCTCAGGGTCACGCTCTGGCCCATCAGGCCATAGTCCTGCTTGAACTTCTGCCAGCCCTCGGTGTTCCGCTTTTCCGCGGCATCCACCAGACGGCGGATGCCGCAGTCGATGGCCGCAACAGAGGTGTTATGCTCCTCGGCCACATTCTGCAAAATCTCCTTGCGCAGAGCCAGCTTCCGCTCGGTGGCGCAGACGATCTGCAGGGCGCTGGTCAGATACTCGCTGTTCATATCCGGCAGGCGGATCCCCCATTCAGTGTAAAGCTCCCGGCAGAAGGGCGGCCCCCAGAACACGCCCGCCTCGCTGGAACCCCGCAGGTCCTGCAGCAGCCCCATCAGGCTGCTGCGCTCCATCACATAGTTAAAACCATCGGGCCGCAGGCAGGCTGCCGTGGTGTCGCCATACCAGCTGTCTCCCTGTAACAGGAGCAGCGGTCGGTTGCGTACCATATTGAGCCGCTTGAGGAACTCATAACCGTCCATATCCTCCAGCTGGCTCGAGAGCACCACGATATCCACACTGCGCCGCTGCCGTACTTCATCCAGGAACGCTTCACCGCTGTGGTAGCAGACGCATTCAAGCGCCGGGTTCTGCTCCTCCAGATAGTTTTTCCGGACCCGAAGTTCCCGCTCGTCATAGCTCAAAAGTGCTACCCGCAGCTTTGAAATGCGTCGTTCCGTCAATCAAACCTTCCCCTTTGCCCCAAAATTCGCCGCACTTTTCCACGGTGCGCGTTATACAATACTATTTTATAAGGGCATACAGAAACATTCAATCCCCGAAAAACCGTCAAATTGCGTCAATGTGCTACGAAAACGCTGTCTTTTTGCGTCCTGTCTTTTACTAATATGCGTCACAATGTGTCGAATATTGTTTCTTTCCGCTTTTTCAGCATAGCACCTTTTTTCTCAAAAAGCAACGGTTTGTTCACATTCGTCTGGTAAAATATGAATGATATTTTGTTTTTTGCCCGGCGTTTTCCCACACGCCGCCGGGCACGCACAAGAAAGGC
>CALDLZ010000080.1 GCA_937915335.1 uncultured Faecalibacterium sp. | reverse complement strand
CGGCGAAAACTTGCAGGAAGTTCTGGTGAACTACACCAATCTGACCGGCAAGCCGGCTCTGCCGCCGGCAAAGACGTTCGGTCTGTGGCTGTCCAGCTCCTTCACCACCAGTTATGACGAAAAGAGCGTCACCAGTTTCATCGACGGCATGGCGGAGCGTCACATCCCACTGTCTGTGTTCCACTTCGACTGCTTCTGGTTGAAGGAAGATGAGTGGTGCAGCTTTGAGTGGGACGAAAATATGTTCCCGGATGTGGAGGGTCTGCTCTCCCGCATCCACGCCCGCGGCCTGAAAGTCTGTGTCTGGATCAACCCCTATCTTGGCCAGAAGTCCCCGGTGTGGGACTACTGCGCGGAGAAGGGCTACCTGCTCAAGCGCCCCAACGGTGATGTCTGGCAGTGGGACGCATGGCAAGCTGGCTGCTCCATCTACGACTTCACCAACCCCGACTGCGTGACATGGTACAAAGAGCAACTGCGCCGTCTGCTGCGGCAGGGCGTGGATGTGTTCAAGACCGACTTCGGCGAGCGCATTCCCACCGATGTGCAGTGGTTCGATGGTTCCGACCCGGTGCGGATGCACAACTACTACACCTATCTGTATAACAAAATCGTCTGGGAGACCATCGCTGAGGAGCGCGGCAAAGAGGAAGCCTGCCTGTTTGCCCGCAGCGCCACCGTGGGCGGCCAGAAGTTCCCGGTGCACTGGGGCGGCGACTGCAACTCTACCTATGTTTCGATGGCCGAGAGCATCCGCGGCGGCCTGAGCCTTGGCCTGTGCGGCTTCGGTTTCTGGAGCCACGATATGGGAGGCTTTGAGGGCACCGCACCCGACCATGTTTACAAGCGCTGGCTGGCCTTTGGTCTGCTGTCCAGCCACAGCCGCCTGCACGGCTCCAACTCCTACCGTGTACCCTGGCTGTTCGGCGAGGAAGCCGTGGATGTCTGCCGCAGCTTCTCCGAGCTGAAAGACACCCTGATGCCTTACCTCTACACCAAGGCTGTGGAAGCCCACGAGATCGGCGTGCCCATGATGCGCGCCATGATGGCTGAATTTGCAGGCGACCCCGCCTGTGACGACCTTGACCGGCAGTACATGCTGGGTGACGCTTTGCTGGTGGCCCCCGTCCTGCGGGAGGACGGCTTTGTGGAGTATTATCTGCCCGCCGGCAAGTGGACGCACCTGCTCTCCGGCAAGGAAGAGACCGGCAACACCTGGAAGAAGGAACAGTACGATTTCTTCTCTCTGCCGCTGTTCGTCCGCGAGAACACCATCCTGCCCATCGGTGCGCACAAGGAAGGCCCGGTGTACGATTACACCGATGGTGTGACCCTGCACCTGTACAACGTGACCAACGCGGAGCGTGTTATCTGCAACAGCAAGGGCGAAAAGGTGCTCACCGTTAAGGCGGTCCGCGAGGGCGACACCCTGACCGTGACCCTCGACGGAGAATATAAAAACGCAAAGATTTTGCTCATCAACACCAAGGCCGAAGTCGAAGGTGCCCAGCAGACCGCCGAGGGTACGCTGATTCCTGTGACGGGCGATACCGTTGTTGCAAAACTGTAAGGAGAATCTATGATCCGTATTGGTGTTGATTATTACCCCGAACACTGGGATCGCTCGTCCTGGGCAAAGGACATTGCCCTGATGAAGCAGACGGGCGTGACCACCGTGCGCATTGCCGAGTTTGCGTGGGGCCTGATGGAACCCATCGAAGGAAACTTTGACTTCGGCTGGCTGGACGATATCATCAAAATGCTGGGGGATGCGGGCATTGAGATCATCCTTGGCACCCCCACAAACTGCGCACCGCTCTGGCTCTACCGCAATTACCCGGAAACGCTTTCGGTCGAGCGGGACGGTACCCGCACCGCCACCGGTCTACGCGGCCACCGCTGTATGGAAAGCCCGCTGTTCCGCAAGTATGCGGCCCGCATCATCGGCGAGATGACCAAGCGGTACGCGAAAAATCTGCACGTCATTGCATGGCAAATTGACAACGAACTGGGTGCCAACCACTGCTGCTGCCCGGTGTGTGCGGCAAAATTTCGGGAGTATCTCAAAGCCCGGCACGGCAGTCTGGAAGCCCTGAACCATGCTTGGGGTGCCGATGTGTGGAGCGGCGAGATCAGCGATTGGGAACAGATCACCCCGCCGGTGGGACAGTTGTACAGCTATAACTGGTATAACCCCGGCTATCTGCTGGATTTCCACCGCTGGGCGGAGCAGTCCACGACAGGCTATATCCAGTTTGAAATCGACGAGTTGCGCAAGGCTGTGCCGAAGAAAATCCCCATCACGACCAATGCCTGCTTTGCACAGCATTCAATGGACTTCCATCAGAGTTATGTGGCTCTGGATGTTGCCGCCTACGACAATTACCCGGAAACCATTTACCCGGACGACCCGGAAGCAGTCTACACCACTGCCGCCGCACTTGACCTGATGCGCGGGGTCAAGCGGAAAAACTTCTGGATCATGGAACAGCTCAGCGGCCCGTTCGGCTGCTGGAGTGCCATGAAGCCGATGCCGCGCCCCGGTCAGATCGAAGGTTACGGATTGCAGTGCATCGCGCACGGAGCCGACATGGTGCTGTACTGGCGCTGGCACGCGGCCATCAAGGGCGCGGAGACCTTCTGCCAGGGCCTGATCGACCACAGCGGCGTGCCGGGCCGGAGGTTTGAGGAATTCGCGCATTTCTGCAAGCGGCTGCAAAGCCTCGACTGGCTGGACGGCACCGTGGTCAAAAGCCCGGTGGCCATCCTGTATGGTGCCACCCAGATGGACGCTTTTTCCATTCAGACCCAGAGCGAAGGCTTTGACTACTGGGAACAGCTCAAACGCTGGCAGAATGCCTTTGGCGGTCTTGGCGTGAACACCGATATCATCCATGAAACAGCCGACCTTTCGGGTTATAAGGTCGTGGTGGTGCCCAGCCATTTTGTCACGAATCCGGTCACTGTGCAGAATATTACATCCTTCGTGATGAACGGCGGCACGGTCATCCTCACCCCGCGCACCGGCGTGAAGGACGAGGACAACGGCTGTCTGCTTGCTCCGCTGCCCGGTGCCTTTGCCGAGCTGGCGGGCTGCACGGTGGAGGAATATGACCCCATCGGAAAACGGGATGTGGGCATCGACTGGGCAGGGGAGAACCTGACCGCCACCGTCTGGTGCGATGTGCTGCGCCCCACCACCGGCAGAGCGCTGGCGGCGTACACCACCGAGTTCTATGCAGGGAAGCCCGCTATTGTAGAGAATACGTTTTGCAGCGGCACGGTGCTCAGCGCGGGTGTTTGCGGCAAAAAGCCGCTTCTGCGCAAACTTGCAAAGGCCGCGCTGGACAGCCAGCAGGTAAAGTATTGGGATACTCTGCCAGAGGGCGTGCAGTGCACCACCCGCGAGAGTGCAGATGGCAGCGTGAAGGGCCGGTTCCTTTTCAATGAAACGGCCCAAATACAGAGCTTTGTGCTGGCCGGTGAAAGCATCACGCTGGCTCCCTGCGAAATGAAAATCGACCGCATATAATAACAGAAAAGCAATTGGCTCCGTTGTGGGGCCAATTGCTGCTTTATCAAAAGGAGTGCTTCTATGCAATTCGGACATTTCGATGACGCACACCGCGAGTACGTTATCACCGATCCCAAAACGCCGCTGCCGTGGATCAATTATCTGGGCAGTGAAGCCTTTTTCAGCCTGATCTCCAACACGGCAGGCGGTTACAGCTTCTACAAAGATGCCAAGCTCCGTCGCATCACCCGTTACCGCTACAATAATATCCCAACGGATTCCAATGGCCGCTATTTTTACATCAAGGATGGCAATACCGTCTGGAATCCAGGCTGGCAGCCCACCCAGACGAAACTGGACGAATATTCCTGCCGTCACGGCATGGGCTATACGGTCATCCATGGTGCGAAAAACGGCTTACATGCTGATGTGGAGCTCTTTGTGCCGGTAGGCGACAACTGCGAGGTGGACCGCCTGACCCTGACCAATGCAACCGATGTGGAAAAACAGTTCACGGTGTTCAGTTATCTGGAATTCTGTCTGTGGAACGCCGTAGATGACTCCACGAATTTCCAGCGCAATTTCTCCACCGGTGAAGTGGAAATTGAGGGCAGCACCATCTACCACAAGACTGAATACCGCGAGCGCCGCGACCACTATGCGTTCTTTACAGTCAATGCACCGCTGGATGGTTTTGATACCGGCCGGGATGCTTTTCTGGGAGTCTACCGCAGCAATGCAAACCCGGAAGTAGTGGAGAACGACCAGTGCACCAAAGCGGTACCGGCCGCGGCATGGGCTTCCGCGACTCCTGCCAGGATCTGCTGGGTTTTGTCCACCTCATTCCGGCCCGTGCACGGGAACGCATCCTGGATATCGCCGCTACCCAGTTTGAGGACGGCAATGCTTACCACCAGTATCAGCCGCTTACGAAAAAAGGCAATATGGATATCGGTGCAGGATTCAACGATGATCCGCTGTGGCTCATTGCCGCGGTCAGTGCCTACGTCCGTGAGACGGGAGACCTCTCCATTCTGGATGAGCAGGTGGATTTCAACAACGACCACAAGCTGGCACAGCCGCTCATGGAGCACCTGCGCCGCAGCTACCAGTATACGCTGAACCATCGCGGCCCGCACGGCCTGCCGCTCATTGGCCGCGCCGACTGGAACGACTGCTTGAACCTGAACTGCTTCAGCAAAACACCGGGCGAGAGTTTCCAGACCAGCGGCCCCAGTGAAGGCCCCGTAGCCGAGAGCGTGTTCATCGGCGGCATGTTCGTCAAATACGCAAACGAGTATGCCGACCTCTGCGATGCCACGCACCGCGCAAACGAAGCCATTGAAGCCCGCAACGCCGCCCAGGAGATGAGCAGGGTAATTCTCGGCCCCGGCTGGGACGGTGCATGGTTCCGCCGTGCTTACGATGCCTTTGGCAACCCGGTGGGCAGCAAGAAAAACGAAGAGGGCCAGATCTACATTGAGCCGCAGGGCATGTGCGTCATGGCGGGCGTTGGTGTGGAAAGCGGAGAAGCCGTGAAAGCCCTTGCCAGTGTGAAGGAAAAACTGGATACGAAGTACGGCATTGTGCTGCTGCAGCCCGCCTATACCCGCTATCACGAAGAGCTGGGCGAGATCACCAGCTATCCTCCGGGATATAAGGAGAATGCCGGAATCTTCTGCCACAATAACCCGTGGGTGTCCTGCGCGGAAACCGTGGTAGGCCACGGCGACCGGGCGTTTGAAATTTACAAAAAGACCTGCCCGGCCTATATCGAAAACATCTCGGAAATCCACCGCACCGAGCCGTATGTGTACAGCCAGATGGTAGCCGGTAAGGATGCCCCGACCCACGGCGAGGGTAAAAACAGCTGGCTGACCGGTACAGCGGCCTGGACGTTTGTCAATGTGAGCCAATATATCCTTGGTGTCCAACCTACGCTCAAGGGACTGCGCATTGATCCGTGCATCCCGCATGAACTGGACGGCTTTGAATTGACCCGTGTATTCCGTGGTGCAACGTATCATATCATGGTGGATAACTCTGCCCATGTGGAAAAGGGTGTGAAATCTGTCACTGTGAACGGAAAGCCGATTCAGGGCAATGTCTTGCCGCTGGCTAAGGCCGGGGAACAGGTAGAAGTCCGGGGTGTTCTGGGCATCTAAACAGAGAATGAGAAAATCCGAACCGATATCCGCAAGGAGCCGGTTCGGATTTTGTGCGTTTTGAAAACAGGTGTTTTTATGCGGTTTTCTCTCGTCCATTGTGGCGAACGACCTGAAATTCTACCCGCTCCGGGACGACCCGCTGTATGCTGTGTTCCCGGAGGGGCACCAGCTGGCGTCAAAGCCCAGCGTGACCCTGCCGCAGCTGTTCCAGTATCCGCTTATCATTGAAACGCCCGGCTGCGACAACGACATCCAGCACCTGATGCTCAAGTGTCCGGTGAAGCCCAATATTTCCTACAGCTTCCGGGACGATACCCTCATTATGGCGTTCGTGCGCAGTGGGCTGGGTGTGACCATCTCGCAGGAGCTGGTGATGCAGGCCTTCGGCTGTCCGGGCGTGGTATCCCGCCCATTGGAACCTGCCTGCTGCCGGACGCTGGGGCTGGCGTTTTCCAAGACGGCCAGCTCGGTGGTGAGCCAGACGCTGCTGAAATATCTGCAAAACAAACACACTATAAAAAAGAAGCATGGACGCCCCTGAAAAGGAGAGCGTCCATGCTTCTTGCTGTATCCGAATGGAGGAGATGGCAGAATCAGTGATTGTCCGGGCAGACAATTTCCAGCATCTGATCGAAAAACTCTTCCATCTGCCGCACCAGTGTGAACTGGGTACGGGCGCGGTCAAGGTTGTGATTTGGATGGGCAATGTGGAAATAATGGTCGCCCTCCAGATAGTCAGTCAGAAAACGGATGCCGCATTCCAGCGTCATAAGTCTTGCACCCCATGCAAGACTCCTTTTTTCTGCCCTACTCATGGATGCCCCGGCAGTGGAGAGATACCCTTTGGCAAACACTTCGTACAGATGCAGGTCAAAATGGACTTTGCTCTGGTCGGGTTCGTCCTCGGCGCAGTCGTTTGCCCCGGTGCGGATGGAATCACCGAAATCGTAGGCCGAGAGTCCCGGCATCACGGTGTCGAGGTCAATGACGCAGATGCCTTTTCCGGTGGCGGCGTCGATCAGAACATTGTTGATTTTGGTATCGTTATGGGTGACGCGCAGAGGAATTTCCCCGGTGGCAAGCTGGTCGAGCAAGACATGGCAGTCTTTTTTCCGTGCATGGATGAACTCCATTTCCGGCGCAATGTTTTTGGCCCGACCCAGCACATCTGCGGCGAGGGCTTTTTCAAAATTTGCATAGCGGTTGGGGGTGTCGTGGAAACGGGCAATCGTTTCGTGGAGAGTGGAAGCCGGGTAATCTGCCAGCTGGTTCTGAAATTTGCCCAACGTTTCGGCAACTGTGCGGAAGTTGGCTTCGCTGCTGACCTGCTGCAAACAAATCGTATCTTCTACAAAGTCATAGGCACGCCATGCGCCGCCGTCTGCATCCAGATAGCATGCCGCGCCGGACAGCGTGGGGATGACATTCAGCGTTTCCCGTGTTGGGTCGCCACCCTCGGCAAGAATTTTTGCCCGTAGATGGCGGGTCACGCCACAAATGTTCTCCATCAGGCCCACAGGGTCGGTAAAGGT
>CALDLZ010000079.1 GCA_937915335.1 uncultured Faecalibacterium sp. | reverse complement strand
AAAGAACTGGATTTGCAGAAAAAGTATTCTGACCGCAAGAACGATGAAAAGGCGCACATCGCGTTCGACCAAATGACCAATGATGGCGTAGAGCGAAAATTTGATTGCATTATTGTGGCATCCATGTATTACTGTGGGCCGGATTTCCCGGCGGTACGGCAGGCAATCAAGGAAACGCTCTATGCAACTGGCATCGACCTGATTGTGCTGGAGGAGGGCTTGGACACCAGAACAGCCAGCCGAAAAGAAGTTGAGGACTATTTTGAAGCAAAACGCTGTGAGATGCACGCGGAAATCATGTTTGCATGGAGAAAGAAACAAGGTGCAGGATTCCGGCTGACAAACTCTGTTCCGTTTGGCTATATCCGTAGGAATGGCGAAAGTAACATGATAAAGGATAAAGAAGTTGCTCTTTATTTGAGCGAGGCTTTTTTCAGATATGCGTCTGGCCAGAAAATGCGTGATATTGCAAAGTGGTTAAATGAGCAGGGCGTGGAACCCCCCATGAAGCACAAAAAGAGAATTTTGGGAAAGCCTTATGATGAGGAACCAGACCAGTGGACAACGGATATGCTGCGGTGTTTATTCCGAAACCCGACTTATACGGGTGCGGCGGCAAATGGAAGCCGCCAGATCATTGCAGAAAACTGCCACGAACCATACATAACCAAAGAGCAGTTCTATGCGTTTCCATGCAATATGCGCGACGGAGAAAACAAAATTCCGATTCGGAAAAGCTACAAAAAGCCGAATCCGCTGGCAAAGCACATTGTCTGTACCTGTGGACGCGCACTTTGCTGGCACAAGGATAAGAAAACAGGGAAGGAATTTTTCTATTGCCGTTACTGCCGCGCACACAAGGAAAACGGAAAGAATCTGAAAATTCCGGCAGCTACTATTTATAAAAATGTGATGGATGCTCTGGAAGTGGAACATCTGGAAGAAGAAAAGCTGACTGCAGCGATTCAGCAGGGAGCGGGTCGGAAAGCAATCGAGGTAGTCCGAGCCGAAAAGTCGGTGCAGATGAAGTCTGTTCTGGCTGAACTGAATATGGAACAGTTTCGCCGTGTACCGCTGTATGAAAGCTACATGGCCGATGAAATCACCGAAGAACAGTATCATGCGGAACTGATGGACTATGAAGAAGCACATCGGAAACTAAATGAACAGCTTACAGCAATTATGGAAGATACGCTGGTATGGGAACGGGCGTTGAGCCTGCGCAATCCGTGGATTCAGCAGATGGCACAGTATAAGGCCCCGGAAGAACTTGACCGCAATTTTGTGAAGAAATACATCGAACAGGTCACAGTCACACTGCTGGAAAACGGGCAGGCGAAAATCAGTCTGACAATGAAAACGGATGA
>CALDLZ010000078.1 GCA_937915335.1 uncultured Faecalibacterium sp. | reverse complement strand
TTGCCGGTCTGGCGGTCGCCGATGATCAGCTCACGCTGGCCGCGGCCGATGGGGAACATGGAGTCAATGGCGAGGATGCCGGTGTGAAGGGGGGTATCCACGCTCTGGCGTTCCAGAATGCCGGGGGTCTGCTTCTCGATGGGGTTATAGCCCTTTGCCTCAATGGGGCCCTTGCCATCGATGGGTTCGCCCAGAGGGTCGATAACACGGCCCAGAAAGCCCTCACCCACGGGGATGCCGGCACGCTTGCCGCTGCGGGTCACCAGAGTGCCCACGCCAACGGTCTCGGCACCGTCGAACAGCATGATGCCCAGTTTGCCCGGGTCAACACTCTCGACCATGCCCTTGGCACCGTTCTCGAAGGTGACGATCTCGCCGTAAACGGCCTTGTCCATGCCCTCTACCTGCACGATGCCATCGGCAGAGGAGATGACCACGCCGCCCTCCTCGGAGGTCTGGGCGGGCTTGTAATCCTCGATGCGGGTCTTGAGGGTAGCCAGATCAGGCTTACCGGCCATCATCTGGTCCAGCTGGTGCCGGCCGGAATTATCGAACATCCGGTCGCCAACCTGCAGCACA
This sequence comes from uncultured Faecalibacterium sp., assembly GCA_937915335.1. Taxonomy (GTDB): domain Bacteria; phylum Bacillota; class Clostridia; order Oscillospirales; family Ruminococcaceae; genus Faecalibacterium. The sequence continues at coordinate 3,375 of CALDLZ010000078.1, read as the reverse complement.
TAGCCGGAGAGCAGGCTCTCGTCCACGGCTACATTCAGGATGACCTCAGTGGCATCATAAAGCTTCTTGACCTCGTCCTTGATGCGGGCGATGTCCTCCTCGCGGGGTTGACGCGCGGCACGCAGGTCCGCTTTGACGATGCGGTTCTCTTCAAAGAACTCACGGCTGAATTCAGTTGCCATTCTCAGCACCTGCTTTCTCCAGCAGATCGTCCAGCAGACGGGAATCATCCTGCTCGGTCAGGTTCCGGGCCAGCAGCTTCTCACACATTGCGCGGGCCAGGGCAGTGGTCTGTGCATCGGCCTCACGCAGCTTGTGCTGGCGCTCAGCCTCGGCAGCAGCCTTGCCCTCGGCAACGATGGCATCGGCCTGCTTCTGGGCATCGGCCAGCAGCTGCTTCTTAGCGGTCTCGGCCTGCTGCTCGTAAGCCTCGCGGCGGGCAGCAGCCTCAACATCCACGTTGCGCAGCTTGTCCTGCGCAGCATTCATTGCCGTCGCGGCCTCTTTCTTGGAGGTCTCAGCGGCATTCAGTGCGTCATCTATCTGCTTCTGACGCTGTGCGATGATATCCATAACAGGCTTGTACAGGAATTTCCGCAGCAGCAGGAACAGAATCAGAACGTTGACGACTGTATACAGAAGATTCAGATTCAGTGTCAGCATTCGTCATGCCTCCATCATCAACCCAGGAACAGGATGATCAGCAGTGCAACGACGAAACCGAAAATTGCAGTACCTTCGGCCAGAGCAGCGCCCAGCAGCAGGTTGGTCTGGATCTTGCCGGAAGCCTCGGGCTGGCGGGAAATAGCCTCGGTTGCCTTGCCAGTTGCGATACCAATGCCGATACCGCCGCCAATACCAGTCAGCGCTGCAATGCCAGCGCCCAGAGCAATAAGTCCGTTCATAGTAATTATCTCCTTTGAATTGCTTAGAAGTTACTCTTCGTCGCCCATGGTCTCTTTCATAAACAGAGAGGTCAGGAACACAAAGACGTAGGTTTGGATCAGACCATCGAACAGGTCAAAGTACAGGCTGAACACAGCGGGCACGAACACAGGCACGACCAGCTTGATCAACTCCATAATGACGAAAGCGCCCAGCACGTTGCCGAACAGTCGCATACACAGGCTGGTGGGCCGGATAGCGATCTCGAGCACGTTCATGGGAGCCATGACAGGGGTGGGGGCAGCCAGGCTCTTGAGGAACCCGACCCCGCCGCGCGCGTGGATACCGGAATACTCAATGAGGCAGATGCTCATCAGAGCAAGAGCGGCCGTGACATTCAGATCCTTCGTGGGGGGCTTGATGCCGAACACACCGATCAGGTTGGAACAGCCGATGTACAGCGCCACGCTCATCAGGTAGGGCACATAGCGCTTTCCGCTTTCACCCAGCAGACCGACGAAAAAGTCGTTGATGGTTGTCACGACGGTTTCCAGAATGGCCTGACGCTTGGTGATGTGGTCTACCCGCAGATTCCGTGTCAGCAGGATGGAGCCAATGACGAGAAACGCCATGATGCCCCAGCTCACGACCACGGATTCCGGGATGGAAAGCCCGAACACCGAGACCATGTCAACGTTCAGCTCTTCTTTCAAAGCAGCAGTCAACGCATTCATTGATCAGCACTCTCTCCTTTCTCGTTTTGTGAAGGTATCATAGCACGATTTTCGACGGTTTTACAGACCCCTGCCCAACATTCTACTTTTTGTTATATTCCGTTTCGGTGTTGGACGAAAGTTGTTGTGCAGTTTGCAAGAAGTTTGCATGTCGAACTATACGTTTTGCACAACTTCTTTGCCGATTCTTAATCATCCGTACCGGCTTTCAGGCCCAAGATGAAGCAAAATCGGTATAATATTCACGGAGTATATACCCGGTATATCAAATTCGTATCGCTGAAAACCCAGCCATGACACCTATTAAATATTGTTAAACAGGGATCACTGCTTGTTCTCGCCGCGGCGGAACAGCAGGCGGAAAATGGCGCGGCTCAGCGGACCGCAGTAGAACATCTGCCAGCACAGGGCCATGGGGAAGTTACAGCCAACGGTATGTACCCATGTGCCGAAGCTGGGCTCCTTGAACAGCACGGTCGCGATCAGACTCATCACCGGGCACATGATGCAGACGATCATCAGAGAGATGGCGTAGGTGATGAACTGGGGACGGTCGGTGGGACGCATAAAGGTAAAGGCCAGCTTCGTTGCCAGCTTTTCCACGACGAAAAATTCCAGAATAAAGGCGGCAGGAACCATAATAGGTATCTCGCTCAGGGCCATGGCAAAGGTGGCATTGGTCACGCCGCCGGTGGCAAGGGCAACATTGTAAACGATCATGCCATAGACCATAATGGTGGCCATGACGATGGTAAAGACGATCTTTTCAAACAGGGTTTTCGGCATTGTTTTGAGCTCCTTTTGCTTTATGGATGTGGATAACGTTCGCCGCGCCAAAACAACAAAAAAAGAAGCCGGACGGGTGGAACCTTCGTCTGACTTCTTTGCGCGACTACCATTCATTGTCCCGTATAATAGCACAAAAAGGCCTGCTGTATAAGAGATTTTGCCCAGTTTCTCCCATTTTGCGCAATTCCGTCCACAAACGGCCCGAAAGTTTTGGTGGATTTCATGTATCCCAGATTTTTGGACTTTTGGTGCAAAAGTATGCCTGATTTGTTGTACACTCTGCGAATAGACAAACGGGCACCGGTTGAGTATAATAAAGCTAGAAACCAGAGAAGTACAGCAGAAGCTCAAATGGGAGCTAACCCCGCTGACTTGAAGCAGAAAGGAGCGAGACCGATGGTCGATATGGAACCCGCACAGTGTGGACAGACTGTCGGGGTTCGCTGAGAAGCAAAACAGAGGCTCTCCACAAACGGGATGTTTCCCCCGTATAACAAAACACAATAAAGAGCCAATCTTGAGCATCAATCATGCGAAAACAGAACAGTCTGTCAGAATAAATCCCCTGGCAATTCAAATAGATCCGCCCGAGGTGATCTCCAATGATGAGAACATTTATCCGGATGTACCTGTTTGAATGAGTAAAAAGGAGTAACTCCAATGTACTGAGTAATGGAATCCCTGGCAAATCTAACTTGAAAGAATGTGGTAATATGAAATTCATCTCAATGGTCTCGTTACCGCAGTCCAACAGTTAAGAGAAGGGTCAATCCAATGTACTAGAGTAATTTGTCCCCTTGTAATAAGATCTTCAGTTTCAAGTAGTTTCTAAGGAGAGTCACCCTATGAAACGCATACTCCGAAAATGAGGAAACCCAAGGAGAAGAGGCTTATGACTCCGAAGAAGTAAGTTTCCAGCCGGACGAGGGCTTGCAACCGCCTCGATCCGGCTGGTTTTTTATCTGTA
>CALDLZ010000077.1 GCA_937915335.1 uncultured Faecalibacterium sp. | reverse complement strand
AAAGAAACACACGGGCGATTTCCTTTTATCAAAGAGAGAACTTTGTAATCCAGCATAGCGGTTTGGATAAAGCTACTGGCGAAAAAGAGTACGTGATGGCATGGCAGCGGAAATAGACAACTTCCAGTTTGTCGTACTCGTTCCCAGCAGGGTTTGGGGCAGGCACGCTCCAACAAGAAGTTGCCCACACTTTCAAAAGTTGAAAATTTGTGGCTACGGGATGATTCCCGCTCTTACAAACAACAAAAAAACCAGAACTGTTAGCTAAATCAGCGATACAGTTCTGGTTTTTCTTGTGATTCGGTCAAAATACTGTTTTATAAAGCACCTGCGTTGCAGGCTTGCACTATGCCCGAACATCCCGCTTTTTCAGCAGCATCCAGGCCAGCAGGAACAGGACCGCCAGCCAGAAGGCGCAGCTGAGAAAGAAGAAGCCGTAGCCGCCTGCAAGCATATCGGCGCTCTTGTTGGCGTTCATGCCCGCCTGCATCAGGGCGTATGGCCAGACCAGCGGAAAACCCTTTGCGGCGATGAACAGCCCCGTAATGCCGCCGATGAGTCCCAGAAAGATGGGCACCGCAAAACTTCGGATGACCATTGCCAGCACCAGCTGGGCCGCAATGACAGCCAGCGCCCCCACAGCGCCCCGCAGTAAGTACAGCGGCAGCAGCACCGGCGGCAGGCCGGGCAGGTGAGCAAAGACCTTGCCGCAGAACAGGAACAGTAGGAACACGAAGCCGTGGGTCAGCAGGGCCAGCTTTGCCACCACCACAAACTTGGCCGTGAACAGATCGAGCGGGCGCACCGGCGCGGCCATGATGAGGTTCCAGTTGTGGCCCAGGTGTTCCAGCCGCCACAGGTAGGCGGCGTAAGCTGCCACCATGGCCGGGAAGAAGAACATCGAGTAGAACAGGGTGTGCTGGGTCCACAGGCTGTACCAACCGTCGGTGAGCAGCTCGAGATTTTGCAGGTAGTTGAAAGTCCCGTATCCGGCCGAGATGATGGGCAGAAGAAAGAACATGGCCCAGATGGGGGAAGCGTGGAGCTTGCGGTTTTCTGCCATAATACAGCGTTTCAACATGATTCACACCTCCTGTTTCTGTACACTGTGCCGGGCGGCGAAAAATAGCATCAGCGCAAGAAAAATCGTAAAAGCCAACAGGCTCCAGTTGAAGGGCCGGGTGCCGTAGGTGACAAGATGGGTGTCACGGTCCCAGCTGGCAACCTCGTAGGCACCCAGCGGGATGAAATAGCCAAAGGGGACAAAATAGCTGACAATCTGGGGCATAAAGGCAGAGAACAACCCCACCAGCGCTCCGAGGATGCCGGTGCAGAGGGCCGGGAGCGGATTGCCAAACCGCAGCATGAGCAGCAGCTCGCCGAAAAAGAGCATCAGGCAGACCGCCAGCGTGCAGATGAAGAGATAGACGAACTGCCCGAAGGGGAAAACTTCGGTGTAATGGTGAAGCTTGCCCAGCAGGGGCAGGGGGCCAAGCATCAGCACGGTGAGCAGCAGGACTTCCAACGCCCCGAACAGGGCCTTGCCCGCAAACAGACTGCGGCGGCTTTGCAGGGTGTAGAGCAGCTTGGCCGTGCTGCCCTTGATCTCGATGTCCCACAGGCGGGAGGCCAGCACGGCCATCATCACGGGCAGGAGAATGGCTTCGATGACTGGGACGCTGTAAAACAGGGCACTGTACCCATTGGCCAGCTCCTCGGGGCTGGTGGGAGAGAGCCCGCCTACCCATAAAACTAAAATCAGGGGCACCAGCAGGCAGAGCAAAAAATCGTGGCGGCGGTGGGCCTTTTGGAGCTCGGCCCGGAATGCGGATGCGATCATGTCATGCCACCTCCCCGCTGTTCTGGGTCAGGCTGAGGAAAATCTCCTCAAGGTTCTTGCTCTGGGTGGTCAGCCCGACGATACCCGCACCGTTCCCGGCAAGAGTGGACACCAGTGCCGCAAGCGCTTCATCGGCCAGCGGCGGCAGCTGCAGGGTGTCGGGGTGGTCGGCCAGTGTGGCGGCTTTAATGCCCTTTTCGTTGAGCAGGTTCAGAGCCTTGGGCATATCCAGCACCCGCAGCAGGATGCCGCCTCGGCTGTGCTTTTGCAAATCACGCAGGGAGCCCTCGAAGAGCATTCTGCCGTGGTCGAGGATGCCCACCTGTGTTACCATCTGCTCCATCTCACCCAGCAGGTGGCTGGAGATGAGCACCGTGGCTCCGGTGGTCTGGGGCATCTCGGCGATGAGCTGGCGCATCTCCTGAATGCCTGCCGGGTCGAGACCGTTGGTGAGCTCATCGAGGATGAGCAGCTTCGGGCTGCCCAGCAGGGCCGTGGCGATGCCCAGCCGCTGCTTCATGCCCAGGGAATACTGGCCCACCTTCCGGTCAGCGGCACCGGTCAGGTGGACGATGTCCAGCACCCGGTCAATGTCCTTGGCATCCACACCCTTTAGGTCGGCCACAATGCGCAGGTTTTCCCGGGCCGTCAAGTGCAGATAGCCCGAGGGGGATTCGATCAGGCTGCCGGTCTGGCGTAAAAGACCGATGCGGTTTTCCTCGTTCAGCACATGGCCCAGCAGTTCCACACTGCCGCCGGTGGGGTGGACAAGCCCCAGCAGCATCTTCATGCTGGTGGATTTGCCCGCGCCGTTGGGCCCCAGAAAGCCATAGACACAGCCCGCAGGCACCGAAAGATTCAGATGATCCACCACAAGACGGCCATTGTAGCTCTTGCACAGGTCGTGGGTCTCAATGACAGGTTTCATAACAGAACGCTCCTTTTCCGATGGTTTGTTCAGGGAACGCTTACAGGGTAACACACCCGTCTTAACCCAGCCGGAAGTCAAGCTTAATTTGGGCTTAAATTTGCGAGTGTTTCCCCTTGTGACGAAAAAAGTGTGTTATAGTAAGTGCAGAAAATAGGAAAACGGCCTCGCCCTCTCCGTCATCACTTGCGTGATGCCACCTCTCCCAAAGGGAGAGGCCTTGGCAGTTCATGCAACGCCAGAGGCTCCCCCTTTGGGGGAGCTGACGCGAAGCGGCTGAGAGGGTGAGCAATCTAAAGGACAAAAACTATGACTACAATTTACGATACCTGCATCCTGATCGTCGATGATAACCCTGATCTGCTGGATCTGCTCTGCGAACAGCTGGGCAGTGCAGGCTACAAAAATATCCGCACGGCACGGGACTGTGCCCGGGCAAAGGCGGCCTTTGCGGCCCGCCAGCCGGAGCTGATGATTTTGGACATCAACCTGCCGGATGGCGACGGCTTCACGCTGTTCCGCACCCTGCGAGAAAAGGCTGATGTGCCCGCCCTTTTCCTCTCGGCCCGGGATGCCGATGCCGACCGGCTGTTCGGGCTGGGGCTGGGTGCGGATGATTACCTGACCAAGCCCTTTCTGATGCAGGAGCTGCTGCTGCGGGTCCAGCACATCTTACAGCGGGCCTACCGGGCGGAACTGGCGAAAAAGCGGCTGACCGCCCTGCAATTGGGGGAGCGCCGGGTAGATCTGAACGATGCCCTTGTGACCGGGCCGGAGGGCACCGCCGCCTTGACGGCCACCGAGCTTGCTCTCCTGCGCAAGCTGGCCGAGAACCGGGGACACATCGTGACCTATGATGTCCTGTGTTCGACGGTCTGGGGTGCGGATTACTACGGCTATGAGAACAGCCTGGGCGTGCACATCCGCCACCTGCGTGAAAAGCTGGAGGAAGAGCCGGGCAGGCCCCGCTTTCTGCTCACGGTGAGGGGCATCGGCTACAAGCTGGCTGGGGAGGAAGCAAGATGAAAACCTTTGGACGGCTCATCCGGCGGTATCTGCTGGCAGCAACGGGCATCGTGCTGCTGCTGGTGATGTTGGGAATCGCCTTTATCGGACGGCTGGTCTGGCAGGAGAGCAGCCGGGGGCCCCAGTGGGAGTACGCGGTGGGAAACATTGCGGAAAGCATGGTACAGACGGACGAAGGCCTTGCCTTCGGGCCCGAGCACGCCCCTGAGGAGTGGATGGACGGCTACGTCTGGGCCATGGTGCTGGATGATGACGGCGATGTGATCTGGAATTACGCCCTGCCGCAGGAACTCGACCACCACTATACTACTTCAGACGTGGCAAGATTCAGCCGCTGGTATCTGGACGGCTACCCGGTGTTCTGCTGGGCGGCTGAACAAGGCCTGTTTGTGGTGGGGGTAGAAAAGGACCGCATCGTGCGGTACAACGCGTACAGCTCTCCGGAGATCGTCCGGGGGCTGGTGGGCAGTGTCGTGCCCATCCTGCTGAGCCTGCTGGGGCTCATCGTGCTGATCTGCTTCCTGCTCAGCTGGCAGGGTGCCAAAGAGTTGCTGGCCCTTGCCCGGCGGGACAATGCCCGCACCCAGTGGATCGCCGGGGTCAGCCATGATGTGCGCACGCCGCTGGCCCTGATCCTGGGCTGGGCCGAGCAGCTGGAACAGGATACTGCCCTGCCCGAACATACCCGGCAGAAGGCGGGCGGCATCCGCACCCAGAGCGAAAAGCTCCGCACCCTCATCGATGACCTGAACCTGACCAGCAAGCTGCAATACGGGGCCCAGCCGCTCAGGAAAGAAGAGCTGACCGCCGGGCCGCTGATGCGCCAGCTGGTGGCACGGTTCTGCGAGAGCCCCTTGGCCGAACGGTGTGACCTGAGCCTGACCCAAAGCCTGGAGGCCGAGCAGGCAAAGCTTTCCGTGGATAGGGCGCTGCTGGAACGGCTGCTGGAAAACCTGCTCGGCAACAGTGTCCGGCATAACACCCTGCCGGTGCAGATCCGGGTGGAGACAGCGCGTGTGGGCAGGAGCTTTATCCTGACCGTGACAGACAACGGCCGGGGCTACCCGCCCGAGGTGCTGGAAGCCTTGCAGGCGGCAGAACCCGCCGAGGATGCTCCCCATATCCTGGGGCTGCATGTGGTGGAGCAGATCGCCGCCGCTCACGGCGGAAAGGCGGTGTTCAGCCAGAACACCCCCAACGGGGCAAAGGCCGTGGTGACCTTGCCGCTGGGCTGAAAATTTGCCGGGGTTCTTGCTTTTCCCTTCCGGATTCCTTATACTTTGAACCAGAAATCGTTTTTTGGTGCAAAACACAGGAGGAATCATGGCTGAAATTTCAAGTCTTCTGACACTGCAGGGGCAGCTGGCACTGCTGACTCTGATCGGCTTTTTTCTGGCCCGCAAGGGCATCATCAATGCGCAGGGACGCAAGTGTCTGACCGACCTGCTCATCAACGTCATCCTGCCCGCGAACATCATTCAGTCGTTTCTGGTGGAGTTCAGCTGGGATGTTCTGAAGAGCAGCGCCTCTATCCTCATCATCTCGATGGCGCTGCAGATCGGCTGCGTCCTGCTCTGCGCCTTTGGCTACAACTGGCTGCCCTTTGCCCGGCGCAGTGTCTACCAGTACGGCACGGTCTGCTCCAACGGCGCGTTCCTGGGCAGCGCGCTGGTGGATGGCATCTGGGGCAGCAGCGGCCTGCTGCTCAGCTCCATCTACCTTATCCCCCAGCGTGTGGCGATGTGGTCGGTGGGCGTGAGCTACTTTTTACAGGATGAAAAGCCCGCCTCCAAAGAGGAGACGCGGGCCAGCCGCAAAGCCGTGCTGCTCAAAACCATCAAGCACCCCTGCATCGTGGCCGTGGTGGTGGGCATGGTGCTCATGGCAAGCCAGCTGGCCCTGCCCGATTTCCTGAGCCGTACCGTCAAGAGCCTGAGCAACTGCAACATGGGCGTTTCAATGATCTTGATCGGTGCCATCATCGGTAGCAGTAAGATGGGTAAGCTCTGGGATAAGGACTGCTTTCTCTATTGCCTGTTCCGGCTGGGGCTCATCCCGGCGGCTGTACTGCTGGGGTGCCGGCTCTGCGGCGCGGACAGCCTGGTGACCGGTGTTTCCGTGGTGCTGGCCGCCATGCCCATGGGCGGCGTGACTGCCGTTCTGGCTGAAAAGTACAACGGTGATTCCGCCTTTGCCAGCAAGTGCGTGGCCATCTCCACGGTGCTCTCGCTGGTCACCACGCCGCTGTGGTGCATGGTCGTATAACGGGTGTCAAGTCTCATCTTCGATGAATTTTCGGGCCGCTTTTTGTGAAATCAGCGAATAGCCATTGCTGCCGGTTGGTGATACAATAGGCGAGGTGTTGCGCGGCAGAGCCGTGGAATGCCGTAAAATCACAAAAATAAGGAGAGAGCGGCCAATGGAACCATTTTATCTGATGCCCGGGCAGGAACGCTGTGAACAGTTTAAGGATGCGAACGGTGTGCCCAAGGTCCGCTACTCCTATTGCTCGCTGAACGGGGCGCTGTTCCGCTGTGTGAGCCGCAGTGTGGAAGAGGCCGAGCGCCTGTGCGAGGACTGGCTGGTGGGGCAGGATCGCTGCTACATCAACTGAAGAAATGCACTCTCTGCTCCTTTGCAGAATAAGCTGTAAGTGAAATCAGCTTATCTGCAAAGGAGTTTTTTCGTATGACGACTGGAATCCTGCGCATCCAGACCTATCTGGCACGGCAGTCTGCCCCGGTGGAGGGCGTGACCCTTGTGATCACGGGGGATGGCTTCAGCGCCCACCGCACCACCGATGCCGAGGGCAATACTGCCGATGTGACCATCAGCGCCCCCGCCTGCACCCTCTCGCTGGACGAGAGCAACACCACGACCCTGCCCTACGCCGTGTGCAGCCTGACGGCCAGCAAGCCGGGCTACCGCACCGTCCGCATTCAGGGCATCCAGATCTTTGCCGGGCAGGTCACCATTGCCCAGCCCGAGATGATCCCCGCTACTGAGGAGGGCCGGGATATCGCCGACCCGCCAGTGGTCATCCCCACCCATTCCTTGTTTGCGGGGGACGGCGGCAGCGGCCCGGCCCCCGAGGATGACTGCACCAGTACCCAGGTGCTGGACCGGGTCATCATCCCGAAGAATATCACGGTCCATCTGGGCAGGCCAGCAGCCTCGGCCCAGAACGTGACAGTGTCCTTCCGGGACTATATCGCCAACGTGGCCTCCAGCGAGGTTTACCCCACCTGGCCCACCGAGGCGCTGAAAGCCAACATCCACTGCCAGATCTCGCTGGCGCTGAACCGCATTTACACCGAGTGGTACCCCAGCAAGGGGTATAGCTTCAACATCACCAACTCTACCAGCTACGACCAGTATTACGTCCATGGCCGCACCGTGTTCGATGTGATGGTAAAGCTGACAGACGATATCTTCAACACCTACATCCGTAAGACGGGTACCGTGAACCCCTACTACTCCGAATACTGCGACGGCAAATCCGTCACCTGCCCGGGGCTCAAGCAGTGGGGCACGGTCACGCTGGCCAATCAGGGACGCAATGCCTTGAGCATCCTCAAATACTATTACGGCAACGATATCGAGATCGTCCGCACCAACAACATCCAGTCCATCCCCAGCAGCTATCCGGGCTCTCCTGTCCGGCAGGGTGACCGGGGCACGGCGGTGTTCACCCTGCAGCGGCAGCTGAACCGCATCACCAAGGATTACCCCTTCCTCGGCCTGCTGACTGTGGACGGCATCTTTGGCAGCAACATGACTGAGACCGTGAAGAAATTCCAGAAGCAGTTCAACCTGACCGCCGACGGCGTGGTGGGGCGGCAGACCTGGTATAAGATCAGCTATATCTACGTCTCGGTGAAGGATCTGGCCGAGCTGACCAGCGAGGGCGAGACAGTCAGCGGCACCCTCTCGGATGGCACCTGGGGCGGCACGACCCTGCGCACCGGCTCCACCGGCAGCGCCGTGGAACAGCTGCAGTTCTGGCTCAACACCCTGGCCCAGTATGAGAGCGGCATTCCCTCCGTGACCGTGGATGGCGTGTACGGCAGCGGCACGGCAGCGGCCGTCCGGGCCTTCCAGCGCAGATACGGGCTGGAAGTGGACGGCATTGTGGGCCGCACCACATGGACAGAGCTCTACGACCAATTCCGCAGCATCCAGTCCGACAACGGCACCCCCAATGCCTACCCGGGCACAGCCCTGCGGCAGGGCGACAGCGGGCAGAATGTCCGGCTGGTGCAGTTCTGGCTCAAGATCGCCCGCACGGTGTATCCCAGCCTGAACAACCTTACGGTGGACGGTCAGTTCGGCTCAGGCACAGCGGCGGCAGTGCGCCGGTTCCAGAGCTACTTCGGCCTGACCAGCGACGGCGTGGTGGGCCGCGCCACCTGGAACAAGCTCTACGAGGTCTATAACGATATCGCCAACAAGCTGCTCACGGCCAGCCTGCGTCCCGGCGAGTACCCGGGCATTCTGCGCCGGGGCAGCACCGGCACGGCGGTGCGGGAACTGCAATTCTACCTCTACCTGATGAGTGCCTACGAGAGCAGTATCCCGGCCGTCTCCATCGATGGCAGCTTCGGCACGGCCACCGAGACAGCGGTGCGAGCCTACCAGCGCTTTGCGGGGCTGACGGTGGACGGTGTGGTAGGCCGCTCGACCTGGGATTCCCTCTACGGCAAGGCAAGCGCCCTGCGGGTGTCCGGACCGGTTGTCACGCTGGAACGTCTGCCCTACCCGGGCAAACCGCTGACGGTGGGCTCCTCGGGCAGCGAGGTGCTCTATTACAACATTCTCTTACAGCGCGTTGCCTACTACTTCGACAGCGTGGAGAGTCCGCCCCTGTCCGACCAATACACCGACGAGACGGCGGCTTCCACCCGCAGTGCCCAGGCCCTGCTCAACCTGCCCGAGACGGGCATTGCGGATGCGGAGACCTGGACGGCAGTGGAGGCCCTGAGCCTGCAATTGGCCACAGCCACCCCCAACCCTGACCGGGATGCCGAACAGGCCGATACCTACCCGGGCCGTGCTATGCGCGAGGGCAGTGCAGGGCCGGATGTAGCGCAAATCGAGCAGTGGCTCAATGGCCGGGCCATGCTGAATTGCGGCGAAAGCTATGTGACCGAGAACTCCCGCTTTGGCCCGGATGAGACCGCCGCCGTGAAGGCGGCACAGGAGCGGGCGGGCCTGCTGGTGACCGGAACGGTGAACGAGGAGACCTGGAACGCCCTGCAGGCCCAGAGCTGCACCTGCAACACGGAGGAGGGATGACAGATGGCACGCCTGCTGGTTTACGATGCCTACGAGAATAAGGTGTACACCTATAACAGCCTGAACGAGAACGACCCCATGCCGTACAGCACCGAGCGCACCCTGACCCTGAGGGAATTCCGGGGCAAATCGGGGAGCCCGGTGCTTTGGACGACCATTGCGGCCATGGAGGCCTGGAACCTGACCCGCCGCAAATATGGCAGCGGCATCCCGGTAGGGTATGCCTTCCGCCGCATCTGGGAGGGTGGACACGGCACCCGTAGTCAGCATTACGCCGGGGTGGCCTTTGATGTGGGCCAGAGCCTGACCCAGACCAAGCGCACGGCCATCTACAATGCCGCCCGGGCCACCGGTGCCTGGGGCTATGTGGAGCCCCTGAGTCAGACCCCCACCTGGGTGCACTTCGACCGCCGCTACGGCACCCCCGCCTGCAGCGGCACAACAGCGGGCTATCCCACCCTGCGGCGGGGCAGCCGAGGCTGCTATGTGATGATTTTGCAGGACGCGCTTTCGACGCTTGGCTACCAGACCGGCACCCGTATTGACGGACTGTTCGGCACCCGGACGGAAGAAGCCCTGAAGGGCTACCAGCGCCGCACCAGCCTGACCGTGGATGGCGTGTGCGGGTGCAACACCTGGAAGAAGATCACGACGGCAGTCATCGGCATCGGACGGACAAAGACAACGATCGACTGAGAAATAAAAATGGCAGGGGTTTGCGCCCTTGCCATTTTTATTTCTTATCTTCTATGAATCCTCTTTTTCGGTTTTCTCCCGTTCCACAGGTTGATGAGCACCCACAGACCATAGACAGCCAGTGTGAGCAGGGAGAGGACGATGACCACCTTGAGGTACAGACTGTGGAAGAACGCCTGCACCTTGGAGACCGTGAAGAGCAGAGCATTCTGGTGGACATCCTGCCCTGCGACGAGGTTGACCACGCCAATGGTCTCGCCGGCCAGCTTGAGCTCCACAGTACCCACCACGTCACCCTGCTGGATAGGGGCCGTGGCGTAATCAGGCAGGTGGAAATATTTCTGCGTCACCGAGCCATCCCCCGTGGAAGGAAGCAGGGTCATCATGCTGTCCTGGGGGTAGAGCTGCAGAGTGTCGGTGTCGGACGAATACTTGACCGGGATCTCCGCCAGCGCCTGGTCGGTGTCCAGCGCCGCCTGAATGGAAAAGCTCTCGAACACCCAGTCAATGAGCTTGGTGGTCTCGTACAGAGCCGGGCGGCGGTTGGCATAACCGTAGTCATCACAGGTGTCGGGACTCTGCATGATACAGAAGATATAGGTGGCCCCGTCCTTGTTGGCCCAGGAGACATAGCTCTGATCACCGCTGTCATTCTTGTAGGCCATCACGTCACACATGCCGCCCTGCATGGCACTGCGGTAGAATTTCCCGCCGCTGGTCTTGTTCAGGGCCACGTTCTGGCTGATGAGCACATAGCTCTTGGCGTGCTTCTCCTTAGCCGGCATCGTAAAGGTGGGGGCGGAGGAGATCTCCTTGAAGGCATCAAAGCTCATCAAATAGCGCAGGATCAGGTACATATCCACGGCAGTGGTCACATTGCCGCTGTCCAGGCCGCAGGCATCCGTCCAAGTGCTGTTTGTGGTGCCGATGCGCTGGGAAAGGGTGTTCATCTGGCTCACCCAACCCGTTAAATCACCACCTGAAAGCTCATAGGCCAGACCCATGGCGGCCTCGTTGGCGTTGCGCATGACCATAGCGTAGATGGCCTCCCGGTAGGTGAAGGTCTCACCTGAGCGCATGTCGGCGTTGTCGGTGTTGTGGACGTAATCCGAGATGGCAAAGGGCATCGTAAATGTGTTGTCCAGCTGGTCGGCGTAGTTGGTCAGCACCAGCGCAATGGTCATATATTTCGTCAGGCCCCCGGCGGAGACTTGCTTGTCGCTGTTTTTTTCGTAGACGATGATGTTGGTATCCGTGTTCACGATGTAGGCACTCTGGGCCTGGACATCATAGACGGTGCTGGGGTCGAACATGGCCCCGGCCGTCACAGCAAAACAGCTGAACAGGACAGCAAAGGACAAAAGCAGTGCAAAAATACGTTTCATGTGGACAATTCCTTCAAAAAGCGATAATATATAAAACACGGGCCGTTTCGCCCGGAAATGACAAAGAACAGCGAACAACAGTTTCGCTCCTTTAATAATAACAGGTTTGCCGCGCGGAGACAAGGGGCTTTGCCACGGTTTTACAAAGCGGCAGGAGGGGACTATGGTATATCTGACAGGCGACACCCACGGCGAGCTTGACCGCTTCAAGCATGGCAAGCTTCGCTGGCTGGGCAAACGGGACATCGTGGTGGTGCTGGGTGATTTCGGCTTTGTGTGGGACGGCAGCAGGGAAGAGCAGAAAAAGCTGGACTGGCTGCGCAAGCGCCCCTATACCCTACTTTTCCTGGACGGTTCCCACGAGAACTACGATCTGCTGGCACAGTACCCCACCGAGGAGCTGTTCGGCGGTAAGGTACAGGCGTTGGGCGGCAATGTGTATCACGTCTGCCGGGGCAGTGTACTGGAGCTGGAGGGCAAGAAGTACCTCTGCTTCGGCGGTGCCGAAAGTCAGGACAAAGAAGAGCGGGAGACCGGGTATAACTGGTGGCCCCAGGAGATGCCCAGCGATGAGGAGTATGCCACTTGCGAGGCCAACCTCGAAGCAAACAACTGGCAGGTAGATTATGTGCTGACCCACGATGCCCCAAGCAGATTC
The DNA here is from genome assembly GCA_937915335.1 of uncultured Faecalibacterium sp. Classification (GTDB taxonomy): domain Bacteria; phylum Bacillota; class Clostridia; order Oscillospirales; family Ruminococcaceae; genus Faecalibacterium. The sequence goes on along the minus strand of CALDLZ010000077.1, from coordinate 3,564 downwards.
CTTGATTTTACCGCCCTCGCCGTGGGAGAGTCCAACCGGCTGCACCTGTTCCTGGATAAAATCCTGCTCAAGCTGACCTACGAAAAGTGGTTCTTTGGCTGCTATCATAAGGATGTGGCCCTTTCCACCAAGAGCCGGTGTGTGTTCTGTGATGTCATCTCCATGGGAGAGAGACATGCGAAAAGGTAAAAGAAAATTTGCAATATAACGAGGAAGCGCCCCATCCGTGCCAGGATGGGGCGCTTCCTCGTTATATTGGGAATATTCGGGGAAAATTAACTCTTGAGCTCCTGAGCCTTACGCCAGCTCTGAATGACTTCAAAACGGTTTACGGAAGCATCCGCTGTTTTACCGGAAGGAAGCAGCTGATTCTCAGCGGCCCAGACAAGCGCTTTCTGTGCATCGGTGGCATCCGCGTTCAGAACAGCGGCAAGAACAGGCTCGCCAGCATCATTCCACACCAGCTCGGCGAGTTCAGTGATATTGGTGGGAATCATTGTACCGTCGGGAAGAATGTTCTTCAAATAAAGCTCGGTGCCAATTCTGCAGCCCTGCCATGCCAACACGGCGGCGGTGCCGACAACTACAACGGTGCCCAGAATACTGGAACCTCCATCCTCAATGGACGCGTCTTTTGTCATAGCCTCGACCGTTACACCTTTTTCATTGGCAGGCATTTGGAAGGTCAAAGGGTTCTGACTGACATCGACGGAATCTCCCAGACCGCTAGCGACCCACTGATCGAACACGATGGCATCGCTTTGACTGGTGTAGGTAATGGTCACATCTGCATTTTCGGGCACCCTTGCAACCTGGTCTCCGACTTCGTTTTTCTCAGTCTGAATCTCATCACCACTGTACTTGATGACGACATCAGCGTTCTTAATGGTCAGGGGATAGAGGCTTGCGGCAGGAGCAATGGGAGCGGCTTTCTGATAAATTTCAAATGAGCCTCCGTCCACGACGGTGGAAGCCAGGTTCGGAGTACTGGAAGTGATTTTTGCCTTTACAGTATACCGGCCTGCTTTTGTGGGAGTAGAAACTTCCTCGCCCGCATCGTCAATGTAAATGAGTTCGATTTTGACCTCGGCAGACTGTAAGAGTGCTTTTAATCTGCTATCACTGTTAACGGTTATTTTGGCTGCGTAATCAATACCGTCACTTTCCACAGCGCCTTCCGGCAGGATGAGAGTGAACTCATCTTGGAGCGTTTCATTGGTGACAGCGGCAGGCTGGATGATGAATTTTTCAGGAATATCAATTACTGTATCGCCCTGAATGATTCGCAAAGTATAGATTCCGGCATCCTGAGGCAGTTCTTCAAATTCTTTTTCATCCAAAGTACCAGCGTCTTGGATGTATTTTACAATATAATTTGCAACACTTGCGTCTTTGGACTCAATTTTAATATCGATTTCGTCTCCATAGGTATAGTCCATCAGGCCGGTAATGATAAAATCCCCCGCGTCATAAGTCGTGTGCTCGACAGTGGTCAGTGTTACGGTCGTATCGTCAGAGCCTGCAACGAAGGTATAGGTTTGATTGTCGGTGCGCACAGTGCTGCTGCTGTCTGTCCAGGTATAGATATCTCTATATTGTGGATTGGTAACGGTCAACTCGACTGTTTTACCAACCTTGGCGGTAAACGCATTATCGATGATTGGAACACTGTTTCCGTCTACCTTTGCGGTAACGGTACGATTGCCGCTGTTTACCGTGATATCAATAGCACCATACGTTATAGTTGCATTGGCTAGTTCATAACCTATAGAGTTTTTGCTTTTCAGGTTATCCCATTGAGAACGAGTGCCAGAGTATTCCACAGTCTCCAAATTATTACAAGAAGAAAATGCCCACGGAGAAATTATTGTTACGCTGCTAGGAATAACAATGTTTCCTAAGCTCGTACAATTCTCAAAAGCGGATTCTGGAAGTTCTTTTATATTATTTGGAAGTTCGATATCTTGCAGGCGGATACAATTCATAAAGGCCCAGCATCCAATAGAAACCACAGAATTGGGAATCTTAACGGATGTTAGAGAATAGCAATGATCAAAAGCTCCATTTCCAATTTTGGTCACGGCATTAGAAACTTCAAAAGTAGAATCTGACCTTCGAGAGGGATAACGAAGTAAGGTATAATCACCATCTGATGCTTTCTCGTATAAAATATTCTCTATTACGGGAAAATTCATACTATTTGAAGTAATCGTTTTGAGAAAAGGGCATTCGGTAAATGCATCGGCTCCAATCTTTGTTACACTGGCAGGAATGTGAATTTCCATTAATCCAGTATCCCTAAAAGCATGGTTTCCAATTATCGTTACACTGGATGGAAGGGTAACGGTATTCAAGTTGTGGCAAAGATAGAACGCATAATCTCCGATTGATGTTATGCCCTCTGGAATGGTGATGGTCTCCAGGTTCTCACAAGACAGAAATGCATCCGTTCCAATTTTTGTTACAGGATATGATTGAGTGCCCTGCGTTACATGGTCAGGAATAGCAACTTTGCTCCCGGGGCCCGTATACCCGATTATTGTTGCGGTGCCATCTGTGTTGATCGTAAATTGATAAGGTCCATCCGTATATGTTTCAGACGAAGCAGTTGCAAAAACAGTGACAGTGTGTGCAGGTAAAAATGTCAACATCATACCGAGAGCAAGGAATAGGCTGAGCAGTCGTGTTTTCATAAGAAAATCCTCCGTTGTATTTGCGATTCTCAAAAACCTGTCTGTCGTGCTGTCGAAAAATAGAAGAAAGTGACGCTTTTCACAAAATATATTACAGGAGATAAAAATATAAAGTCAATATAACAAAGCGCTTTTCGTGAGAGAATACAAAGATAAGGGAGAATTTCTGTGCGGAAGATACAAAAAGAACCGGGCTCCGCATAAAACAGATTGCAGAAAGTTCGGTCAACATTAAAAAAGCGCTGTCTCCCTCTGCTCACACAGAAAGAAACAGCGCTCTATCTTTTATGCAGTTCTTAGGTTAGAACTCGATCTTGCTCTCGATATAGCTCTTGAGCTCGGAGATAGGCATACGCACCTGTTCCATGGTATCGCGGTCACGGACGGTGACGCAGTTGTCAGCCACAATGCCCTTGGCCTCGTCGCCCACGGTGTCGAAGTCCACGGTGATGCAGTACGGGGTGCCAATCTCATCCTCACGGCGGTAACGCTTGCCGATAGAACCGGTATCATCGTAATCGACCATGAAGTATTTGCTCAGCTCGTTGCGGATCTCCATTGCCTTGTCGCCCAGCTTCTTGCTCAGGGGCAGGACGGCGCACTTGTAGGGAGCCAGAGCCGGATGCAGATGCAGGACGGTGCGGACATCCTCCTTGCCCTTGCTGTCCACCAGGTGCTCCTCGTCGTAAGCCTCGCATAGGAAGGCCAGCGCCACACGGTCACAGCCCAGAGAGGGCTCGATGACGTAGGGGATATAGTGCTCGTTGGTCTCACTGTCGAAGTACTCCAGGCTCTTGCCGGAAGCCTCCTGATGGCGGGTCAGGTCGTAGTTGGTGCGGTCGGCAATGCCCCACAGCTCGCCCCAATCGGT
>CALDLZ010000076.1 GCA_937915335.1 uncultured Faecalibacterium sp. | reverse complement strand
TCCCCCTGCTCGTCAAAGATGGCCTTACCATCCTCGAACAGTGTTAAAGTCACATTCTTCAGGGCAAGACCCATCATCTTTTTGCAGTCCGGGTCATGGCTGACCAGACTGACCAGACTGGGCACCGGCTCCACAAGGGTGTGCCCGGCCTGCCGGGCCATCTTGTAGCCATCACCGGTGGAGCCGGTAGTGGGGTAGCTCACGCCGCCGGTAGCAATGAGCACGGCATCTGCCCGGTATTCTTTGCCGGAAACGCCCCGCACACCGATGCACCGCAAGCCAGGCCCGGCCTTTTTCTTTTTGGGGTGGTGCGGGTTTTCCGGGGCGACTGGAGCCGCCGCCTGCTCCGGGGGCAGCTCTTCCAAAAGCAGCTTCTTCGCCCCGTCATAGACGATATCGGCATCCTGCGCATAGCGGAGCAGCGCCTGTCGGATCTCTTCCGCCTTGTCGGATACCGGGAAGACCCGGCGGCCCCGCTCCACTTTCAGCTCCACGCCCAGGCTCTCGAACAGCTCCATGGTTTTGGCAGGCGGGAAAGCCCCCAGCGAGGAAAACAGGAAGCGCGGATTGATGCGGACGTGGTGCAGAAACTCCTCGGCATTGCAGTCGTTGGTCACATTGCAGCGGCCCTTACCGGTGACCAGAATTTTCTGGCCGGGCTTGTCGGTATGCTCCAGCACCGTCACCTGATGTCCCTGCCGGGCAGCGGCACCTGCCGCCATCAGCCCGGCCGCACCGGCTCCCACGATCAATACCTTTGCCATTCTGGTTCCTCCCATGATCCACTGCCTGTCGAAATTTGTTCTAGTTTATCATACCAGAATCGGCCCGCAATTGCAATCTGCATTCCGCTGGAAGGACGCAGAAAAAGCGGCAGACGGTCAGGTCTGCCGCTTGGGGTCACTGCATCAGTTTTGCGGGGTCGAGATAGCTGTCGCCCTGCTTTACTTCCAGGTGGATATGGCTTTCCTCGGCGCATTCACAGCTCACGCTGCCCACCTTGCCCAAGGTCTGCCCGGCGCTGACGGTCTCGCCCTCCTTCACCGCCGGGCTGGCCACGCCGCTGAGCCGCCAGACCCGGCCCGTGCTGTCCTTGATGGCCACGGTTGGGCCCCAGCTGCCATCCGAACCTGCCAGCACCACGGTGCCCGCCGTAGGGCTCTGGACGGCGGCATCCTTTTCACAGGCATAATCAATGCCGTTGTGGGTACGCCAATCCCCTAAGGTCTTGTTGTAGACCAGCTCATCGCCGCTGTAACCATTGAGCACCCTGCCAGATACCGGCTGCGTGGAGGCAGGCGCTGCCGAACTGCTGGCAGGCGAGGACGCGCCTTGCAGCTCGGAGGGTTCGCGCACCGAGCCAGATCCAGCCTGCGGCGCAGAGGAGGAGGAAGATGCGCTTTGCGGTGCCGAGGAAGCCGTCTTGGGCACATTGCTTACACTGTTTGCGGCGGGCTCGGTCGGCCATTCCCATGTTGTTTCATCCTCCTGTGGGATCACTGTCAGCCCCTCGTCAACGCCTGGGGCGGTGGATGTGCTGTCCGGGGTGCGCAGGCCCGAAAGGTTCTTGTCCAGCTCGTCCCGGACGGTGCGCACCGCCCAGACACCTGCCGCTGCCGCCGCTGCCAGACAGGCCAGTAGCGCCAGCGCAAACCCTTTGTCCCGCAGAAATTTCCTGATCTGTTCCATGTTCGTTACTCCAATCCGTCATGGTATCCATTGTTTTTCTGATTGCAGTATGCGAAGCTGGACGAGGGTTTATACACTGGAACGATAAAAAGAAAGCCCGCTCAGTCAAGGCCTGCGGCTTTGACTGAGCGGGCTAAAATACAAAAATCAGTTGCGGCGGCGGTTATTGCCCATCAGGCGGACAGCATACAGGAAGATGTTGATGAAGTCCAGATACAGGGTCAGCGCGCCATAGATGGAAGCCTTTTCGGCCATCTCGGAATCAGCGGAGTAGTAGCTGTACATCTGCTGCAGCTTCTGAGTATCGTAAGCGGTCAGCAGCATGAACACCACCAGGCCGATGCCGCAGTAGAGCACCGAGCTGCCAAAGCCGAAGCCAAACAGCATCCCGACAAAGCCGGTGATGATCATGGCAACAAGAGCCATCATCAGGCGGGGGCCCCAGCCGGTCAGATCCCTATGGGTCGTGGTGCCGTAGACAGCCATCAGACCAAAGTAGAGAGAGGTTGCCAACAGGGCCATGATAAGGGTGCTGGCCGAAAATACCAGGAAGTAATAGCTCAATACCATGCCGTTGAGCAGTGCGTACCCGAAGAAGGTCGCGCGGGCGGCTCCCACTGACATATTCTGCACCCGGGAGCTCAGCACGATTACCAGCGCCAGCTCCGCAATGGTCAGAACCAGATAGAGCGAATCGACCAGATAGATCAGCGAGGTCGTCGCGGTGAGATAGGCCATGGCAAAGGTGATGAGCAGGCCGCAGGCCATCCAGCGGTAGGTGCGAGTCATATAGTCCGATGCCGTCATCGAACGCTCGCCGTAGCCGCGATCATAGTTGTTGTAATCCATTGTGGAACTCCTCCAGTCTTTTTGCCGAAGCGGGCGTTCCGCCTTGCTCCGGTTTACATTTTATAGTATACTGCATAGAAATGAACGTTTCGTGAAAAAGGCTGTGATATTGTATGTCTCTTGGACTATATCTGCATATTCCCTACTGTTTTTCCAAATGTCGTTACTGTGATTTCTATTCTGCCCCCGGTCAGCGAGGCGTCCCCACCCAATATGTGGACGCCCTCTTGCGGGAACTCTCCCGCTTTGCGCCGGAAGCGCCGCTCCAACCGGACACGGTCTATTTCGGCGGCGGCACCCCCAGCCTGCTCTCCCCTGCCGATGTCGCCCGGATCATCCGGGCGGCCGCTCCGGCACCCGGGGCCGAGATCACGCTGGAGGCCAACCCTGAGACTGTAACCGAGGACACCCTGCGAGGGTTCTGGGAAGCGGGCGTGAACCGCATCTCCTTCGGGGTACAGTCCGCCCGGGACAGCCAGCTGAAAACGCTGGGCCGTCCCCACACTGCCCGGCAGGCTCGTGCGGCCTTTGCGGCGGCACGGCGGGCAGGCTTTACCAACATCAGCGGTGACATCATGCTGGCCCTGCCCCATTATACGCAGGCCGAGTTTGACGAGACACTGGAGCTCATTGAGGCGGGCGGGGCAACCCATATCTCGGCTTACCTCTTAAAGATCGAACCGGGTTCCACCTTTGGCAAACACCCGCCCGAGGGCCTGCCTACCTCTGACGAGGCGGCCGACTTTTACCTCTACGCTGTGGAGCGGCTGGAACACCACGGATACAGGCAGTACGAGATCTCCAACTTTGCAAAGCCCGGCTATGAAGGGAAGCACAACCTCATCTACTGGGACTGCGGGGATTATCTGGGCCTTGGTCCGGCGGCCCACTCCTGCATGGGCGGCAGGCGGTTCTACTATCCCGCCGACACCGAAGCGTTTCTGAACGACACCGCCGCCCCTGTCATGGACGGCGGCTGCGGGGCTGAAGACTATCTTATCTTGCAGCTCCGTCTGCGCAAGGGGCTGGATCTTGCCGCCTATAAGGCCCGCTACGGCAAGGAGTTTTCCACTGCGCAGCTTGCCTTTGTGAAAAACTGCGTGAAGTCCGGCTATGCCACCTTCGACGGCGAGACCCTTGCCCTCACCCCCGCCGGGCTGATCGTGCAGAACAGCATTCTGGCAGAATTGCTGTGACAGATGCTTGACAATTCACGCTGAAACGTTTATACTGAAAACACAAAAGGCGCTGCCATACAAACGGCTAGCTCCTTACACCACGCGTATCAAAAAAGATTGACCGATTAGCTTGGGGAAGCATAGATGGCGGTCAGTCTTTTTTGTTTTTATGATTCTTGTCGTCATGGCTGATTTTCCATGTGATGTCAAAGACACCATAGGCCACGCTGGAAACAAATGTCAACAGCAACAGCACTTCTGACAAAGTCATGCGCATTCCTCCTTTCGCCGAAGCGTCGGGAGTGTGCGCCCAAAAAAGCCGCCCTCCCGATGCCTGTTTACCAATAAGTAAAACCTTCGCGGTTCGGTAAGGAGCGTTTAGCCGCCTACGTTTAAGGCAACACCTGATGACAGCTGAAAAGCTGTATCTTTAAGATATCATATCTTCCGACAAAATACAATCAATTTATCCAAGTTCTACTACCCGCCATCCCAATTCCTGAATGGCTTCCCGGTCATGGGTAGCCAGCAGAACGGCACGTTCGCCGCGACGCTCTTTTAAGAGTGTCGCGGCTTTTTTCATGGTAGCGGGGTCCATGCCGGTGAATGGTTCATCCAGCAGCAGGGTGTCGCATTCGGCCCAGAGGGCACGAAGCAGGGCTGCACGGCGCTTCTGCCCGCCGGAAAGCTTCCGGACAGGCAGGGCGAGGGCCTGCGCGTCATATCCAAGCTGTTGAAAATCTGATACGATTTGCGTTTTGTATTGTGTTTTTCCCTCTGGCAGCACCAATTCGACGTTCTGCACGGCGGTCAGCTGAGGGCAGAGCCTGTCCTCCTGAAAGACAGCCCCCACCCGGCCCACGCCCTGCACGGTGCCTGAGGTGGGCGTTTCCAGCCCCATCAGGATGCGGAGCAGCGTCGTCTTACCCCAGCCGCTGGGAGCCCAGAGGATGGCAGGCTCCGTGATGGTCAGGTTCAGGTTTTCAAAGAGCGTTTTTTCTCCAAAGTGTTTTGTCAGGCCGCAAATTTCCAGTTTGTTAATCATTTTTCGTCACATCCTCCCCCAATACACGGGCCACGGCTTTATCCAGCAGGGCCAGGAACAGCTTTTCAAAGCCTACACTCAATAGAATGATGACAAAAGTCCAGGCAAAGAGCTCCCCGGTAGAAAGGGTGATTTTTGCCCGGTAGAGAGCATCGCCAATGCTGCCATCGGGCAGGCCGATGACCTCCGCCGCAACGCCGCTCTTCCAGCAGATACCCAGTGCCACGCTGCATCCCTGCCGGAAAGCGGGCAGGATGGCGGGCAGCCAGACAGCTCTGACCCGCCGGGAAAGAGGCAGGTGGAACACCTGCGCCATCTCCAAAAGCTGCACATCCGCACTCTCGATGCCGGTGCGCATGGCACTGTACAGAACCGGCAGGACCATTAAAAAGCTGATGAGGATGGAGAGCGATTTGCCGCTGACCCATACCAGCGCCAGAATGATGAAGCTTGCCACCGGCGTGGCCTTGACCAGCTGGATGACCGGGGCCAGCAGGGTATCCACCCAGGCCCAGCGCTCGGCAGCCACAGCCAGCAGAACACTGACCACCACGCCCAGCGCAAAGCCCAGCAGGATATGCCCCGTGCTGAAGCCGATCCGCTGCCAAAAATCAGCCTGGGGCAGCAGCTCCACCAGCGTGCCCACCGCCTGAACAGGCGATACCAGAAAAACCTCCTGCCCGATGGCCATAGCGGCGGCCTGCCATACCACCAGCCAGAACACCACCGCCGCCAGCATTCCCGTGCGGCGTTTTTTACTCTGTTTCATCTTGTTTTCTCCTGTATTTCCACCATTTTTTTGTTTTCCGTTCTTTCTCTTTTAAGATATCACATCATGTTTTAGAATACAATTCTTCATCTTTCAGCATATTGACATGAGTTTCTTTTCACACTACACTGGAACCATTCCCATTCGCCATCTGTCCGGAAAAGAGGTCTTGTACATGCAAAAACTTCATGGAAAAAAATTGCTTCTGGTCGGCTTTACCCTGTTTTCTATGTTCTTCGGGGCAGGGAACCTGATCTTCCCGCCCCACCTGGGTGCCCAGGCCGGAACCAATTTCTGGCCCGCATTTGCGGGCTTTGTCCTCAGCGCCATCGGTCTGCCGGTGCTGGCCGTGGTGGCCGTAGCCCGGACCGACGGCCTGCCCGCACTGGCCGGGCGGGTGCATCCCCGCTTTGCGCAGGTGTTCACCCTGCTGGTCTATCTCTCCATTGGGCCTTGCCTTGCCATTCCCCGCACGGCCAGCACTTCCTTTGAGATGTTCGTGCCCCTGCTGGGCAGTGGACGGCAGCTGCAATTGATTTATTCGATCCTGTTTTTTGCGGCAGCGTTCCTCGTAGCGCTCAGGCCCGAAAAGCTCACTGAGCGGCTGGGCCGGGTGCTTTGCCCCACGCTTATTTTTCTGATCGTGGTGCTATTTGCCGGGTGCGTGATCCACCCGGTCGCGGCAGGTTACGGGATCCCGGCAGCAGACTACGCTGCTCTACCTGCGGCGCAAGGCATCCTTGACGGCTACCAGACCATGGACACTCTTGCCGCACTGAACTTCGGGGCTGTCATCGCCTTGAACATTCAGGCCCAGGGTGTCACCGAATCCAAAGCCGTGGAGCAGGGTACCATCCGGGCAGGTTTTCTGGCGGGCGGGCTTCTGCTGGTCATCTACGCCATGCTGGGCCATCTGGGTGCGCTGACCGGCGCAGCCTTCCCGGGCTGTGCCACCGGTGCCGAGGTGCTTTCCGCCTTGGCTACTTCCCTTTTCGGCCGCACCGGCACGGTGCTGCTGGCGGGCATTTTTCTGATTGCCTGCTTCAACACCTGCGTGGGCCTCATTTCCGGTGTCAGCCAGTATTTTCACACCTTGCTGCCCCGCATTTCCTATGCCGCCATCGCGGGCTTTTTTGCCGCCGCCAGTATGCTGATCTCGAACCTTGGGCTGGCGGGCATCATCCGGCTGTCCACACCGGTGCTCAACGCCATTTATCCGGTGGCCATTGTGCTGATCCTGCTCTCGTTCCTGCCTGCAAGGTTTCAGCACCGCAGAATCTATGCGGCCTGCATCGCCCTTACAGCGGTGCAGAGCATTCTGGCGGCGATCCCCGCCACGGCATCCTTTGCCAATGCCCTGCCCCTTGGGTCTCTTGGCTTCGGCTGGGTGATCCCCGCATTGGCCGGGCTGCTGTTCGGGACAGCTGCTTCTGTCCGGTACACCCGCGATTGACTTCTCCCATATTAAAGGGGGCCGCTGTGCGCCTGCACAGCAGCCCCCTTTCTTTGTCGGAAGTTACCGGAACGTTCTCTGCACGGTCTTCCAGAACACCTGACCGGGTGTGGCTTTGGTGTAGTAGAAGTTGGAATCCGGCAGCTTGCCGCCCACAGCGGCAGGGGAAGCATCGTACAGTACCTTCAGATAGGCGTTGACATCGGCCTTCATCTCGTCACCCACACGGTAGACGATATTACACTGAGGCAGAGCCTTCTGGGCAATGGCCTTCTCTGCCACCACGCCGGTCTCCTCGCACAGCGCTGCCGTTCCGGAGATATCGGTCTGGGCAGCCTTGATGCTCTTCTCATAATCCCGCAGGAAGTTTGCCACGATGTCGGGGTTCTCCTTGGCGTACTCGGTGCGGACCACGGTGACACCGGTAATGAGCTGGGTGTCACAGACCTTGTTCCACTCTTTGGTCAGATCCAGCGCCACCCGCAGGCTGCTGTCCTTCATCTGGGCAGCGGTCACATAGGGCTGGGGCAGAACGGCGATGGCATCCTTCTTGGTGGCGGCCATCTGGGCGGTGACCTCGGAGGCCTCGCTGTAATACTCGATCTTCACATCCTTATCGGGGTCCAGGCCATTCTTGGTGAGCAGATAGCGCAGGACATACTCCGGCGTTGTGCCCTTGCCGGTAGACAGAATGGTGCGGCCCTTGAGGTCGGCAAAGCTGTGGACAGTGTCACCCTTTTCCACCACATACAGCACACCCAGGGTGTTCACAGCCATCACCTGAATGCCGCCGTTGGTCTTCTGGTACAGGGTCGCGGCCAGGTTGGCGGGAATGGCGGCCATATCCAGCTCACCCTTGATGAGCTTGGGCACGATCTCGTCCGCCGCACCGTAAAGCTGCAGGTCGTAGTGCTGGCTGGCGGTGCCGCTGCGCTCCATATCCAGCAGGTTCACCAGACCCATGGTGGTGGGGCCCTTCAGGCCCGCAATGCGCACACCGCTGTTCTTCTTGGCAGCGGAAGCCCCGCAGGCCAGCAGGCTGAACATCAGCACCACCGACAGCAGCAGGGAGGTCAGTTTTTTCATCATGTTACGGATTCCTTCCTCTCTTTGTTGTTCAAACCATGAACAAAATTTGCAAATTTTGCAAAATCATTTGCTTTACGCGCTCAAGTTTACTATAATGGAGCTAAAAATACCGTTGCCCACGCAACGGAATTGCAGAAGGGCGGTGAGGGCCCGGGGAAAACCTCACGGAATTGCTATGGAAAATTACCTTCCGCTGTTACAATCCACCTCTCTTTTTGCCGGGATTCCGCTGGAAGAGCTACGCCCGCTCCTGAGCGAGCTGGGGGCCAGCATCCGCAGCTATGGCCGGGGAGAAGCACTGGTACAGGCCGGGGCCCCCAACCGCCGGGTGGGCATTGTGCTGACCGGCGGCATCGAAGCCTTCCGCCCGGCATCGGGCGGGGCACGCATCCCCATCACCCACATGGGGCCGGGGGGCGTGTTCGGCGACGTGCTGGGTGGTTCCAGTCTGGACAGCCCGGTAACGGTGGTGGTCTCCCTCCCCTGCGAGGTGCTGCTTTTCCCCTATGAGAAGCTGCTGCAGCCCGACGGCTCCGCCGCCCGCCAGCGCCTGTTGCAGAATCTGGTGCGAACCATCAGCGATAAATATTTCCTGCTCTCCCGCCGGGTGGATCTGCTGGTGATGAAGACCCTGCGGGCCAAGGTCTGCGCCTACCTGCTCAGCGAAGCCGAGCAGCAGGGCAGCCTGACCTTTACCATCCCCTTCTCCCGCATTCAGCTGGCCGATTACCTCAACTGCGACCGCAGCGCCCTTTCCCGGGAGCTGAGCCTGATGCAGCGGGACGGCCTGTTGGACACCTACCGTTCCAGTTTCAAACTGCTGGAGCCGGAGGCCCTGCGGCAAATGGTGCAGTAACACTTCATCAGTCGCTAACGCGACAGCTTCCCCTCAAGGGGAAGCCAATAAAAGGAGACTTTTCAAAATATGTCTAAGCCAATTCTCTGGATCGTGATTCCCTGTTACAATGAGGAACAGGTGCTGCCCATCACAGCGCCCATGTTCCTGCAAAAGATCCACACCCTGACCGAAAAGGGTCTTGTCAGTGACAAGAGCCGGGTGCTGTTCGTCAACGATGGCTCCAAGGATAAGACTTGGGCGCTCATCTCCGACTTCGCAAAGCAGGATGAGCACTTCATCGGCATTTCCCAGAGCCGAAACCGGGGCCACCAGAACGCCGTGCTGGCGGGCCTGATGGAAGCGCTGCACAGCGGCATCTGTGATATCACCATCTCCATCGACTGCGACGGTCAGGACGACATCAACGCCATGGACGAAATGGTGCAGAAGTATCTGGACGGTGCCGAGGTGGTCTACGGCGTGCGCAGCCGCCGGGACACAGACACCTTCTTCAAGCGGTTTACCGCCGAGGGCTTCTACCACCTGATGAACGCCCTGGGCGCGGATATCGTGTTCAACCATGCCGACTACCGGCTCATCAGCACCAGGGTACTGGAAAGCTTTGCCGACTATAAGGAGGTCAACATCTTCCTGCGCGGCATGGTGCCGCTGGTGGGCTTCAAGAGCGAGCAGGTGCTTTACGAGCGCCATGAGCGTCTGGCCGGCGAGAGCCACTATCCCCTGAGCAAGATGCTGGCCCTGGCCTTCGATGGCATCACCAGTCTGTCCAACAAGCCCATCCGGCTCATCACCGGGGCGGGCATCGTGGTCAGCATCATCAGCTTCATCGGGGTCATCTGGGCCATCGTGCAGGCGGCTATGGGCAGCGTGGTGGCAGGCTGGGCCTCCACCATCTGCATCGTCTGCTTTGTGGGCGGCGTGCAGCTGGTGTGTCTGGGTGTCATCGGTGAATACATCGGCAAAATTTATATGGAGACCAAGGCCCGGCCCCGCTACATCATCAGCGAGCGGACCTGGGCCCCCTACGAAAGGAAGTATCACGGATGAGCAAACAGAGCTGGAAAGGCAGCACCCTTTTGAACCCCGAGCCGCCGGTGCTCGTCTCCTGCGGCGGGCTGGAAACCCCCAACCTCATCACCATCGGCTGGACGGGCACCATCTGCACCCAGCCCAGCATGGTATCCATCAGCGTCCGGCCCGAGCGGTACAGCCATCACCTCATCAAAGAGAGCGGGCAGTTTGCCATCAACCTGCCCACCGAGGCCCTTGTGCGCAGCATCGACTGGTGCGGCGTGAAGAGCGGCCGGGACAACGACAAGTTTGCCGCCTGCGGGCTCCATGCCGCCCCGGGCTCCGTGCTGACGGACTGCCCCATCCTCGAGGAGAGCCCGGTGAATC
>CALDLZ010000075.1 GCA_937915335.1 uncultured Faecalibacterium sp. | reverse complement strand
AATTTTAACAAGCTTTCTGGCAGTATTTGTAGTCTGCCTTTTCTGTCAAAGATGGATCGCGGTGGATTACGAGATGAATGACTATCTGCCCACAGACAGTCCATCGACCATTGCATTGGAGACAATGGATGCAGAGTATACGGGCGGCATTCCGAATGCTCGTGTGATGATTCGAAACGTGACCGTTCCGGAAGCATTGGCCTATAAGGAAAAACTACTTGCCGTGGACGGTGTGATTGATGTGACATGGTTGGATGATGTGGCCAGCGTTACCCAGCCGTTGGAGTTTATTCCGGAAGAAACACGAAATACCTATTATAAAGAGAATAATGCACTTTTTTCCGTGACGATCGATGAAGAAAAAGCACATGAAGCCTGTGACGGACTCCGGGAACTCATCGGAAACGAGAACTGCATGACGGGTTCTGCGGTTTCCACTGCCGTAGCCACCGCCACGACAGCAAAGGAAGTCCCCGTCATTGCGGTGATCGGTGTCCTGTTTGCGGTGGTTGTATTGATTATTACAACGACTTCATGGGCGGAACCGTTTATTGTTCTGATCGGAATCGGAATTGCCGTTATGATCAATGCCGGCAGCAACCTGATATTCGGAGAAATCTCTTTTGTGACAAATGCAGCGGGAAAGGTTTTACAGCTTGCCGTTTCATTGGATTACTCCGTATTTTTGATCCACAGCTTTGAGGAATATCGCAGTCTGGACAGCGACCCAAAAGAAGCGATGGTAAACGCATTATGCACCTCGACCGGGTCGATTTTCTCCAGCGGCCTGACGACGGTGATTGGATTTCTGGCACTTTGCCTGATGCGCTTTCGAATCGGCCCTGATCTGGGCATTGCACTGGCAAAAGGCATTGCAATCAGTCTGATCGTGGTTTTCGTTTTTATGCCGGTTTTTGTGCTGGCGACCTATCCTTTGATCGACAAGACCCGCCACCGCAGTTTTCTACCTTCCTTTGAAGCGTTGGGAAAAGTTGTATGTAAAGTAATGCTGCCGTGTGTCTGCATTTTTGCACTTCTGATCATACCCAGTTATCTGGCATCGAACAGCAACAGCTTCTATTACGGTGCGTCCCATATTTTTGGACCCAAGACGCAGCTTGGCGCAGATACGGCGGAGATCGAGGACACCTTTGGCAAGAATGATACCTACGTCCTGATGATTCCGAAAAGCAGCACGGCAACCCAAAAGGAATTATCCGATCAGTTGCATTCTCTGCCACAGGTGAAGAGTATCCTGTCCTATGTCGATACAGTCGGCAGTCAAATCCCGGAGCAGTATCTCGACGATGCGACCCTCTCCAAGCTGAACAGCGAACATTATACCCGGATGGTGCTGACTGTGAATGCCGACTATGAAGGCGATGAAGCATTTGGACTGGTCGAGACGATTCGAAATATCGCGGAGGAGTATTATCCGGGAGAGTGGCTGTTAGCGGGTCAGGGCGTGTCTACCTATGATCTGAAGGATACCGTTACAGCAGATATGGCGGAAGTGAATGGCATTGCAATCGGTGCGGTTTTCCTTGTTCTGCTCTTCACAATGAAATCTGTATCACTGCCGATCCTGCTGGTGTTAAGCATCGAAACTGCGATCTGGATCAATTTGTCGATTCCGTATTTTACAGATCAGACCATTTTTTACTTTGCATACCTGATCATCAGTTCGATTCAGCTTGGCGCAACGGTGGATTATGCAATTCTATTTACGAACCGCTATCTCACCAATCGCCGAAAAATGGGAAAGAAAGAAGCTGTACAGGAAATTATATCGAACTGCACTGTTTCTGTCCTGACTTCCGGCAGTGTGCTGACCGTGGTGGGATTTCTGATGGGATTTGTTTCCTCTCATGGCCTGCTGGCACAGCTCGGAATGTTTTTGGGTCAGGGAACGCTCTGTTCGGTCATTGTTGTTCTATTCGTTCTGCCCGGTCTGCTCGTTGTCTTTGACGGACTGATTCAAAAAACCACCCACGGCGCAAGCCGTGCGTTCCTGAATGAGAAAAAGGAGAAAACTGCATGAAAACCAGAACTCGAATTATGGCGGCAGGTCTGTCAGCCTTGCTGCTCTGCACCGTTGCGTTGCCGACAATCGCTGCGGTCCCTTCTACAGAAAAAGAGGAAGTCGTCTATGTTATGACCAATGCTTCCGGCACCGTGCAGAATATGAATGTCGTCAATATCTTCGGCAGCGGCAGTGTGACCGATTACGGTGACTATACCAGCGTAAAAATGTTGACGACCAATGATCCCATTACACAAAACGGAGATGAGATCACCTTCACGACCGATGCTGACCGGGTGTATTATCAGGGCACACTGGAAAATCGGGAAATTCCGTGGAACATCTCTATTCGTTATACACTGGACGGAAAAGATGTCACCCCAGACGAACTGGCCGGAAAAAGCGGTAAGCTGAAAATTTATTTTACAGTTGAAAAAAATGAGAACTGCGAGGGCAGTTTTTACGAGGATTACGCATTGCAGGCCGCATTTGCGCTGAACACAGAAAAATGCAAGAATATCGAGGCACCCGATGCAACGGTAGCGAATGTCGGTGCGAACAAACAGCTGAGCTATGTCATCCTGCCCGGCCGCGGCATCGACCCCCCCATCCCCGCCGATGTCACAGATTTTGAGATGGACGCTGTGTCTATCAACGGCGTTAAGATGAGCCTGAACATCAGCATTGATACCGATGGCCTGAAATCGCAGGTAGGTGAAATTGCAGATGCAGTGGATCAGGTAAATGATGGAGCAGCGGCACTGAGCAATGGTGCGTCCCAGCTCCACGATGCAACGGGTACATTGAGCAATGCGACAGGCCGACTGAACAGTGGTGTGGGGCAGATCGCAGATGGTGCGGAAAGCCTTTCCACAGGGCTTTCGACCCTAAGCGGGAAGAGCAGTGACCTGAAAAACGGTGCATATCAGGCATTCGCAGGGCTGTGCAGTGCGGCCCAGACGATGCTGAACAGCGAGCTTTCCACAGCGGGTATTGCAGAAGTGACACTTACCCCGGAAAATTACCCGGCGGTTCTGGCCGACCTGAAAGAAACGCTGAACGGAATGCTGGACGAGAATTGTCTGTCTAAGATCTTCTCAGATGCAGTTGCTGCCAAGGTACAAACGGCGATCGGTAAGATTGATGAGCTCAAGGTTCAGCTGGACAGTTATCAGACCTTCTATGACGGCGTTTCGGCATATACGAACGGCGTGGACAGTGCTGCCAATGGTGCAGCGGCTCTGCGTGACGGTGTAGATAAATTACATCAGAACACGGTGGTGCTGAACGATGCGACCAGTCTGTTGGACAGTAAGACCGGTGAGCTGGCAGACGGCGTAAATACGCTCCACAACGGCACAGAAACTTTTTCGGAACAGACCGGCGGCATTGACGGAAAAGTGGATGAAGAAATTCAGAATGTTCTGGATTCTCTGACCGGCGGAGATGAAATTCATTCCTTTGTCTCTGAGAAGAACACGAATGTGGATTCAGTGCAGTTCGTCATCAAAACAGCAGCTATCGAAAAGTCGGAAGAGCCAGTCGCAGAGGAAACACCCGTTATCCAGAGGAATTTCTGGCAGAAACTGCTTCATCTGTTTGGCTTGAATTAAGGCGATTGGAATTTTTTCAAACAAAAAACACATCAGAAAGAGCAGTATAGCTTGAGGTTGCTCTCTGATGTGTTTTGAACTGTCCAAATCCCTGCCATGAATCATAGTTATTGATGTACATTT
>CALDLZ010000074.1 GCA_937915335.1 uncultured Faecalibacterium sp. | reverse complement strand
TGCCACCGCTGCGTTCGATTATTTCTGCAAACTGGCAGATATGATATACATCCCCCAGCCCACCGATATCGACATGGTAATCGTCTATACGTTCCACTCGTGCCGTGCAGCTGGCACCATCCGAACGGTCAATCTGGATAATACCGCCATCCGGGATACGGTAGAGATCATCATAGTGGCTGTTGATAAGCCGAACATCGGGAGGAATGGTTTCCGGCTCCCAGATGCGCCGCCTGCCGATGCCAGCCTGCGGAATGTTTTCAAGAATCTGCACGCTTTCCAACTGGATGGCCTTGCGCGGGTCATCGGACAGTTCAAAAAGATACCAGTTTCGGGCAGCGGCAATAGCGTTTCTGCCATCGGGCGGCAGATTCTTTTCAGAGATCTGCCCACTTTCCAGCGGTTCGCCCGTTACTTTGTTGTAGGTGGAAAAGCCGACACCTGCACCGTTTTCCCGGAGATGCAGATAGCGTTCATTGTTGATGAGGTAGACTGCTTCCTTGTTCTGCTCCATCAGCGGCCACCCTCAAATTCCAGAGAAAATTTGCTGCGGCCATCGGCTTCGGTGGACAGCAGGACAGTGGCATTGTAGGTCTTACCCTTGGCACTCTTGCAGTCCTTCAGGCGGACACGGCCATCCCGTAGCAGCTTGTCGGCCGCATGAGCGTCCATCCGCTTGCCCAGACGTTTGAAGAAAGCGTTGTCTTTCCACAGGACGAAGCGGCACTCGCGGTTTTCGCAGAAATACCCCTTTTCACGCTCTACAACTGAATTGCCACAATTCGGGCAGACACCAATCACTTTATTTTTCATAAGCGCATTTGCTCCTTTCACGGCCTCGGTGGTATTTACCAGCGAGGAGATCATATCTTTGATTTCAGTCATAAATGTTTCCGGCTCCATCTCACCACGCTCCACACGCAGCAGTTTTGTTTCCCAGTCGGCGGTCATATCTGCGGACTGGATTTCTTCGGGCATCACCGTAATCAGGGCTTTGCCTTTGTCAGTGGGCAGCAGCACCTTGGTTTTCTTATCACCTTTGCGCTCCAGAAAGCCTTTCTGCACCAGCTTTTCGATGGTGGCGGCTCTGGTGGCAGGAGTTCCGATGCCTTGACGCTCCACACCCTCCGGCATACTGTCCGCACTGGCGGTTTCCATCGAGTGCAGGAGGGGATCTTCCGTGAAATGCTTCGGCGGCGCAGTCTGTCCCTCTTTCAGTTCAGCGTTGAGGATTCCACACTCGCTTTCTTCCACAGGCGGTAGAGCGGCAAACTCTTTTTTACGGTTCAGAATATCGGCCAGTATCTTGCGTTCTACGGCTTTCCAGCCCTCGTCCAGAATCTCCTTGCCCTTGGCGGTAAATTCTTCGCCTGCACATTCGTAGGTGGTAAGTTTTTTCTCGTAAAGGCTCTGCACATAGTTCAGGGTCTGCTGTGCGCTGTACCCCAGCAGGCGGTTGGCATCACGCTGGAGCGTGGTGAGGTCATAGAGTAGCGGCGGATTTTCTGTCTTTTCCTTGCGCGTGATTTTCTGGATCGTGGATACCATCTCCTTCCTGCACTCCGCAAGGAGCTTTTCTGCCGCAGGCTTTTCCGAAATGCGGCGGCTAGATGCTACAAAGCCGCTGGTCAGTTCCAGAGCCACCGTGTAGAACTTTTCCGGCACAAAGGCAGCGATGGCAGCTTCGCGCTCCACCGTCATGGCAAGTGTCGGAGTCATAACGCGCCCAACGGCCAGTGGCCGACCATACAGGCAGGAAAAAAGCCGGGAACAGTTAATGCCGACCATCCAATCGGCACGTTCCCGGCAGAGTGCAGCCTGATACAGTGCATCATATTCAGTTGACGGTTTCAGATTTGCGAAGCCCTCCCGGACAGCGGAATCTTCCATGCTGGACAGCCACAGCCGGGAAACAGGCTTTTTGCACCCAGCCTGTTCATAGACCAGCCGGAAGATCAGTTCTCCCTCCCGGCCTGCGTCGCAACTGTTCACCACAGTATCAACGTCTGCTCGGTGCATGAGCTTTTTCAAAACGGAAAATTGCTTTTTGGTGCTGGCAGATACAAGGTACTGCCATTTCTGCGGCAGGATGGGCAAGTCCGTGATGCTCCACTTCACATACTGCTCCCCATAGGCACTGGGCGGCGCAAGTTCCACCAGATGCCCCACACACCAGCTAATGAGATAGCCGCTGCCCTCAAGGTAGCCATCCTGCCGCCCATGCACACCTAAAACTTTGGCGTAAGACATGGCTACGGACGGTTTTTCGGTCACGATCAATTTTGCGATAAGAAATCCCTCCAATCTGTTTCGGATTACGGTATGTAGGCGGCAAATGCCGCCTTAAAATTAGATGGGTGTTACGTCCTGTTCCTCGGAAGTGTCCTCATCGGAATCATCTTCCGGGGGAATCTCAAAGTCACCACTGTCCTCGGTGTAGTCTGCGTCCGGGTCAAGAGCTTCTTTTTCCGCCTGCTTTTTCTGCTTCTGCTTGGTGAAGGCATAGAAACCTCCGCCAGCCGCCAGTGCAATCAGCGCAACGACACCGAGAAAACCAGCCGCATACTTTGTGACTTTATTTTCCTTCGACTGTTCTGTGCCGGATGCTGCCGCTTCTTCTGCTGCTTTCTTTGCATCTTCCTCTGCC
>CALDLZ010000073.1 GCA_937915335.1 uncultured Faecalibacterium sp. | reverse complement strand
CGCAGCCTTCCGACTGGTTTGCCGATTCTTCTGTTTTGATAGGGTGCTCTTCGCGCCCTATCATCCCCCCCCCCCTATTAAAAATCAAGAGCTTTGATTGAAGTTTGTGAATAGTCACAAATGCAGGGGATTTTTTAGGGCGATTTGACGGGAAGAACCCCCCTGTCACGCTCCGCGTGCCAGCCCCCGCTAATAGTGGGGCCCTTGGCATGGCGTAAAGCTTTCCCGTTTTGCCAAGGGCTCCACTACTAGGGGAGCTGGCAAAGCCGTAGGCTTTGACTGAGGGGTTTAATTCAAAAAGCACCCCGTTTCCCTTGACAAGCCGCTGAAAATTGACTATACTACAAATAGAAAAGGCGCTGACGTACAATGTGTGGCCAGCTTCCTTTCCGGTAATTGTATTAGCTTAAAAGCAAACGATCACCTAGGCTGGTAACTGGGGTGGTCGTTTACTTTTTATCGTCAGAATAATGTTTGGCTTTAGGAATATCCCGAAAGACATCCCGTGAAATCAACCACGTTAGAGTGATTGTCTCTGCCAAAAGGTGTAAAACATCTAAAACAATATTCAAAACATCCATAATGGAGTCCTCCGTTCGGTTCGTATGTAAGTTACATTCGGACATACCGGAGGCGATATCAGTAACCCCCTCCGGCATGATAACCGGTTTGGAGGCTGACCACCTGCATTGCAGAC
Organism: uncultured Faecalibacterium sp.; assembly: GCA_937915335.1. Lineage (GTDB taxonomy): Bacteria > Bacillota > Clostridia > Oscillospirales > Ruminococcaceae > Faecalibacterium. The sequence goes on along the minus strand of CALDLZ010000073.1, from coordinate 1,951 downwards.
AGCACCTTTTTCCTGCTGTTTCCAGCATTAACTATAATATAACATAGAATCTGACAAAGCACAACAGCGCCCCACCAATCAACTGGCGGGGCGCTGTCATTTTCTATCACTTAATACAGCTTGAGCACGGGCTATACCCGGCCGCAATGGCTTCATCATAGCTGGAGAAGAGGATCTGGTTCTTCTCTGCGGGGAGGTTGGAGCAGCTGGGCAGGTGGAACTTTTTGCTGTTCACATTACCGATATAGACCTGCTGTACCGTGCTGGATGCCGCCGGGTCGGTGGGGTTGAGCTCGGCATCAGTGGCCTGTTTCTCGGTGCGGACAGTATAGTTCTGGCCATCGGAGCCAATGACGACGGCCCCCAGCAGGTCGGTGCGGTAAACATCCACGCCCGCATCCCGCAGGATGCTCAGAGTCTCCTCGTGAGGGTGGCCGTACTTGTTGTTCACACCACAGGAGATGACGCCCATCTCAGGCAAGACAGAGTTCAGGAAGATGTAGCTAGTGGAGGTGCTGGAGCCGTGGTGGCCTACCTGTAAAACGTCTGCTTTCAGGTTTGCCCCGCTGTTCACAAGGTCACGCTCTGCATCCGATTCCATATCGCCAGTGAGCAGGAAACTGGTGGAGCCGTAATCCACCCGCAGAACAATGGAGGTATCATTGGTGTCGCTGTACTGCGCCACAGGGCCCAGCATGGTCACGGTGGCGCTGCCCAGCGGCCAGACGGTGCCCACAGCGGGCACCTCCACCTGTAAGCCCTGCTGCTGGGTATACTTGACGAAATTCTGGAAGCACTGGGTGCTGGCCTCAGTTACGGGACTGTACACATGGTTAGTCGGGAAGTAAGCCAGCGCGGCGGAAAGGCCGCCCACATGGTCCTCGTGGGCGTGGGAACAGAACACATACTGCAGTTCCTCCACGCCCTGATTCTGCAGATAGGAGACGACATAGCTGCCGTCATCCACATTGCCGCCATCGTAGAGCATGTACTGTCCGTCACACTCCACCAACACGCTGAGGGCCTGCCCCACGTCGAGGAAGTGCATCTCGAAGCTGGTGGTCTGGCCGTCCCCGGCAGACTGAGCTGTGCTGACGGTGGGGGTACTGCTGCTCGGGATGACTGCAGCGGCATCGCAAGCGGCAAGGCCGAGGGCCAGCGCCGCCGCAAGGGCCAGAGCGGCCACACGCCGCCAGAGGGTCACTTTTTCTTTCTTGAAGTTTTCCACGTCACATTCTCTTTCTGTTGATTGTTCTTCTGCTTCCGGGGTGCCGTGCCGTTGGGTGCAAAGCGCGCGCCGGGGCTGGGCTGGCGGCCGCCTGCTGTACGGGCCGGGGCGGTGCCATGGCCCTGATTCCTGCCGCCCTTTCCCTTATTGGGGCGGACGGTATAAGTGCCATCGTTGTGGATGGTCACCTCGGGACTCTCCGTCCGGCGGGCGGCGCGCTGGACAGCACGGCGGCCCTCGGCGGGCACCAGCAGGGGGATCAGATCCTCGCGGTGGGTGATTTTCAGCGCCTTGATGACCTTTTCAGCGTTGCGGGGCTCGTAATACTGGAGCAGTGCACGCTGGAGTGCCTTGCCCTCGGCAGTCTTTTCCACGAACACGGGCTTGAGGGTATAGGGGTCAAGACCGGTATAGAACATACAGGTGCTCACCGTGCCGGGCGTTGGATAGAAGTCCTGCACCTGCTCGGGGCGCATGTGGTTTTTGTAGAGGTACTCAGCCAGATAGACCGCGTCGTTCAGGGTGCTGCCCGGGTGGCTGGACATCAGATAGGGCACGAGATACTGCTTTTTACCCGCCTTCTTGCTGAGCTCGTAGAACTTATCCTTGAATTTGTTGAAGGTCTGGATGGGCGGCTTACCCATATAGGCCAGGGTGTTGGGAGCGCAGTGCTCCGGTGCCACCTTGAGCTGACCGGAGACATGGTATTCCACCAGCTCCTTG
>CALDLZ010000072.1 GCA_937915335.1 uncultured Faecalibacterium sp. | reverse complement strand
CCCCGGGTTCCCAGCCGTTTGCAGGGCATCCAATATGGCCTGCCCCACTTCCGGCGGCTTTTTCAGCGTGGTTGCGGCACTATCGAGATAGATCACGGCTTGACCACGTTCCCGGCGGTCAGCATCTTTTCAGCGATGACATACATATTGGTCACACCGCCAACTACCAGCTTTTCGGTCAGTCCGTAGAAGTTCAGGCAGGTGCCACAGGTCAGAATCTCCACACCCTCGGCTTCCAGCGCCTTCAAATCCTCCAGCATGGGGGAACCCTCACAGGTCAGGTGTGCGCCGCCGTTGTAGAAGAGGATGGTCTTGGGCAGCTTGTCCTGTTGAGTCAGGGAGAACACAAAGGCCTTGAGCAGGGTCTTGCCCAGCTCTTCGGCTCCCTCCCCCATCTTATCAGACGAAATGACCACCAAGGTATCCGTGCGGGCATCCGGGACACAAGCCTCGGATGCGTAAGTTACCTGCTTCTTCACCTCGCCCAGCACCACAGCTTCCTCGGCAGGGGTATCCTTGATGGTAAAGCGCACACGATATTCCTGCTCTGCCAGCTTTTCAGAACTGGAGATGTAGCCTTTCTGCTGGGCCATCTTGGTCAGATTCTGGACGGCGATTTCATTTTCCACCAACACTTCCACTTCACCAGGGCCATGCAGCTCGGCAATCGCCTTTTTTGCCTTGACAACGGGCAGCGGGCAGGCATCTCCACGGGCATCAACTCGAATCATCTATTGTTCCTCCGTTGTTCAATAAATCACTGTGATCTCCGGCTCCTGCCTTTCAGCGATGGTGCCCACGATTTTGGCGGGCAGGCCAACCGCCTGCAGTTCTGCTTCCAGCGCAATGGCATCCTGTGGTGCCACCGACAGCAGCAGACCGCCGGAGGTCTGTGGATCAAACAAAACTTCTTCCATTGGGAAGGGCACCGTCTCAAATCGGACAAAGGGCCCGGTATGGTTGCGGTTGCGCTGACCGGCGGCGGTATACAGGCAGGCATCTGCCGCCTCCCAGGCACCGGGCAGTACCGGCACAGCATGGGCATCAATGGTACAGGAGAGCTTTTCTCCCATCATTTCGTGCAGATGGCCCAAGAAGCCGAACCCCGTCACATCGGTAGCGGCGTGTACTTCATACTTTCTGGCAATCTCTGCCGCCGATTTGTTCAGGGTGGTCATGGAAGCAATGGCTCCGGCCAGATGCTCTGGTACCGCCTCCTCCACCCGGTTCGCCGTACAGATCAGCCCCACGCCAAGCGCCTTGGTCAGGATAAGTTTGTCACCCGGGCAGCCGGTATCATTGGCCGTCAGGCGGTGCGGGTCTACCAGACCGGTGACCGACAAGCCGTACTTTACGCCGGTATCAGCGATGGAGTGGCCGCCTGCCAGGACTCCTCCGGCTTCGGCTACCTTTTCGGCACCACCCCGCAAGATCTCACCCAGAATGTTCAGATCCATGCTTTCAGGGAAGCAGACCAGGTTCAAAGCCGTTTTCACTTCACCGCCCATGGCGTAGATGTCGCTCAGGGCGTTTGTGGCGGCGATTTGGCCGAAGGTATAGGGGTCATCGACCATGGGCGGGAAGAAATCCACCGTCTGCACCAGCGCGATCTCGTCAGTGATGCGATAGACAGCGGCATCATCCCGGCTGTCGTAGCCCACCAGAAGGTTTGGATCCTTTTCGCCCAGGGGCAGCTTTTCCAGAATACGACTCAGTACACCGGCTCCCAGCTTGGCAGTACAGCCGCCGCCAGTGCAAAAGACGATTTTTTCACTTTTCGCCATCTCAAGCTCGTTCTCCTTCCGTAAAGTAGGTAAGGGTTCCCTGCACTCCATAACGCTCCCGCAAAAAGGTCAATGTTCGTTCCCCTGCGGCAATGCAGGCGGCATCATCCGCCTGGTTGAGCACCACAGAAAAGCTGCGGTCTCCCGCACCCTTTCGCCCGCCCGCTTCGCTGCCCAGCAGCTTTGCCAGCAGTTCTGGTGTCAGAAAAGTGTCCGAAGATACCACCAAAAGCGCACAGGCCGCTTCTGGCCGGAAGCAGACCTCACACAGGGGCTTACCCAAAGCAGACAGCCCAGCCACGGCAAGTACGACATCGCTTTCCGGCAGAAGTGCCGGTTCATATGCCGTCGGTGCCTT
>CALDLZ010000071.1 GCA_937915335.1 uncultured Faecalibacterium sp. | reverse complement strand
TATCTTCCTGGCCAGCACGCCGTTCAGGGAGGCATTGGCCAGCGCCGCGCCCTGTCGGCCATCGGCAGAGATCAGATCCATAACGGCTTCGGCCTGGGTCAGCCCCAGCTTGCCGTTGAGGAAGGCGCGGCGGGTGTACTCGCCGGGAGCGGCGGGGGCGGCACCGGCTTCGATGCAGCTTTCCACCAGCCGCCGGGCCACCGCACTGCCGCCGTGGCAGGAGAGCTCCACCACATCCTCGCCGGTATAGCTGTGAGGTGACCGGAAGAAAAGGGCCACGCCCTCGTCAAAGGCTTCCTCCCCTTCCATGAAGTGCCCGAACAGGGCGGTGTAGCCTTTGGCATCCTCCACATGCTTGGCAGGGTTGGCCGGACGGAACCCCTTCGCCGCCACAGTGTAGCTCTCGGGCCCCGAAAGGCGCACCACGGCAATGCCGCCTGCGCCGGGCGCGGTGGCAATGGCCGCGATCGTAGAATGTTCCATATCCGTGCTCCCCTTCCGGTATCAAATCAGAATTATTGTATCACGAAGCGACGAAAAAAGAAAGAGACAAAAAGACCCCTTCCAGTTTTCCACCGGAAGAGGTCTTGATCGTGCAAAACTCAGTGAGGTTTACAACTCGATCTTACCGAAGCTGAAATCGGCAAAATCATCCACACGCTCGGTGCGCTTGGGGGCCACGGGTGCGGCAGTCTCGGCATCACGGGGTGCATAGGTGCGCTCGGGCACGCTGGATGGACGGGGCCCGCGGCTGCCTGCGGGACGACCATTCCGGCTGCCACCGTTCCGGCTGCCGTTGCCGCGGCCGCCACGATAGCCGCCATTGCGGTTGCCGCCGGGGCGGCGGCCATTGCCGCGGGGACGACGCTCGCCGTAGGTGTTATCGGTCTGGGCATCGGGGGCGGTGGAGTAGATGACCACACGACGGTCACGGCCCTCCCCCTTGCTCTCGCTGCGGACACCCTCCATCTTGCCGATGGCGGAGTGGATGATGCGGCGCTCGTAGGGGTTCATGGGCTCCATGGCAAAGCTGCGGCCTGTCTTGCGCACCTTGTTGCCGATGCGCTGTGCCAGCACGGTCAGGTCATTTTCACGCTTGTCACGGTAGCCGGCCACATCCAGACCCAGCTTGATGTAATCGCCTTCCAGACGGTTGGCCACCAGGCTTGCCAGATAGGACAGGCTCTCCATAGTCTCGCCACGGCGGCCGATCAGGGCACCCAGCTTCTCACCATCCAGACGAATGATGGTCGCCTCGCCCTTCTGTACGGCGCTGAAAGTAACATTCTCCACACCCATCAGGGCAATGACTTCTTTCAGGTAGTCCACAGCGGCCTTGACCTTGGCGTTCTCCTCAATGTTGATAGGGACCTCCTGCTCCTCCGCCTCCTCGGCGGGGGCGGCAGCTTCTTCAACAGGGGAGGGCTCCTCTGCCACGGGGGCAGCGGCGGGCTCTTCGGTCTTGGGCTCCTCCACGGGAGCTTCCGCCGCGACAGACTCTGCGGGGGCAGCGGGCTGAACCACCGGCTCAGCCTTTTCCTTCACCACGGGAGCGGCCGGGGCATCGGGTTCTTCCACGCTCACACGCACCTTGGCGGGGGTGGTCTTCAGGCCCAGAAAACCGGTCTTCTGGGGCATCTCGAGCACTTCATAGCTCACATTCAGGTCGTCTGCCTGCACGCCCAGCAGGGCGCAGGCTTTCGCGCGGGCTTCATCGACCGTCTTGCCGGTCGCTTCCTGAGTACGGATCATAACCGTCAGTCCTCCTTCTTGTCTTCCAGCTCGCTCAGCGGCACGGTGCGCTCATCCTTGTAGCGCTCCTCATCCAGCTTACGGGCATACTCCAGTCGGCGCTTGTTCATCTCGCTGGCGGAAATATTCTTCTCCACGACCTCGCCGGTCTTTTCGTCCTTGACCTTGATGGTGGTGCTCTTCACGCCGCGCTTCTGCTCCTTCTTGCGGGCAGCCATTTCGGCGGCGACCTCGGCCTTCATCTTCTCGGGGTCGTAGATCTTCTTCATAATCAGGCTCTGCACGGTCATCAGAATGTTGGAAACGACGTAGTACAGAGAGAATGCGCAGGGCACGGTAAAGCAGAAGAACAGGTACATCAGGGGCATCATATACATGGTTAGCTTCATGCTGCCCTGCATCTGCTGGCCGCTGGCCTTCATGCTGATGTGGGTGGACAGGAACATGGTCACGATTGCCAGCACAGGGAAGATCAGCAGGGGCAGGTTCTCCGCGGACAGACTGTACTGGGGCACACGGGTCAGATCGATACCAAAGAAGTCCATGTGCTGGCCGAACTCAGTGATGGTAGCCACCTGGTCAGCGGTAAAGCAGGAAGTGACCGTGCTCTCGCCCGCGATGACCTGCGCGATGATATTGGTGTCGCGGGTCACGGTGGTAAAGCTGATGCCCAGGGCAGTCAGGGCCTCGCCCGCGGCGGTCAGGGCATCGGCACCAATGTGGAAGATGCGCTGCAGCGGGCGGTACACGACCTCGATAACACCGAACATGACCAGGAAGTTGACCAGCATGGGCATACAGCCTGCAGTGGGCTTATAGCCCTGCTCCTGCAGCTTCATCAGCTCTTCCTGCTGCTTCTCGGGCTTGTCGCGGTACTTTTTCTGGATCTCCATGACCATGGGCTGGAAAGCGCTCATGCGGGCCATGCTCTTCTGCTGGTTGAGCTGGAGAGGGATCTTGATGATGGTGATGAGCAGGGTGAACAGGATGATGTCCCAGCCGTAGTTGGGGATCAGCTTGTAGATCCACTCCATTACATAGCCCAAAGGCCAGCCGAGGATGTACAAAGGATTCATAGTTTCGTCCATTCTGCCCCGCCTGTGGCGCGGAGCGCTAAATTTTTATGCGAAGGACACACTGCCCACAGTGCAATGCGTCACAAGAAGCTTGTTATACAAGTCCGACGGGTAGCTTTCTCCTCGGACACGGCTCGGGCCATTCCATCGCCCGCCCTACTGCCTGCGGCAGCAGGGTCCCACCCCAGCGGACGGTCCTCGGAGAAACTCCCCGCCGAACTATCCATGTCGCATTTGAAATAATCTCGATACCGAGAGCTTTCTCTCCGTACTCACCCATTTGCCCTTCGGCGGTACCGGGTCAAAGCCCCAGCGGCCAAGAGGGTTGCAGCGGGCGATCCGCCAGGCGGTGAGCAGCAGGCCCTTGACACAGCCATGGGTCTGGATGGCCTCGATGCCATACTGGCTGCAGGTGGGGGTGAAGCGGCAGTTGCGGCCCAGCCCCGGGCTGATAAAGCGCTGGTAAAACCGGATGGGCGCGCAGAGCGCGTTCCGACAGGCACGAGAGAGCGGGTTCACTGCTTCGGGGCCCGGTGCGCGGGCGGCACGGTGGCAGGGGGCTTCGCGCCCGGCTGCTTTGCCTTATCGGGCAGGCCGGCCTGGGCAAAGAGCTTGGCCACCACCTCGCTGAGCTGCCAGCTTTTCAGGTGGGGCGTGATGCCCCGGGCCACGAACACCAGATCATAGCCGCCGATATTGTAATCCAGATGCTCGTCGATGGCGGCCTTCATCACGCGGCGGGCACGGTTGCGCTGGACAGCGTGGCCGATCTTCTTGGTGGCGGTCAGGCCCACACGGGTCCGCTTGCCACGGGTCTTAAAGACATACAACACCAGCGCCGGGTTCACATAGGACTTGCCGCGGGCATACACGCGGCCAAACTCGCTGTTGCGGCGGATGGGACGATAGCGCACTGCTTCGGCGCCTCCTTTTCGGGTAAAAAAATCGCAGAACTCCCCCGAAGGGCAAAGTTCAAAATTCAGTATAGCAAAAAAACGCCGACATGAAAAGGCTGTCCAGGCGTTTTTTGTGCCAAATCTTTTGCCAAAATTTTAGTCATTCCGCCCGTTTACCCGGCGCGGAGGGCCCATAATAAGAAAAAGACCGCCAATTCAATATCAGCAGTCTTTTGTGCGCATGTTCAATTCTGCGCCGAACCCTTGGCAAAGCAGGATCAGACGGTCAGGCTCTTGCGGCCCTTTGCACGGCGAGCATTGATGACCTTGC
>CALDLZ010000070.1 GCA_937915335.1 uncultured Faecalibacterium sp. | reverse complement strand
CCGGAGCATCTGCTCACGGCAGGACGGGAAGCGGAAGTTGGCGGTGGGGCCGCCGATATCGTGGATGTAACCCTTGAAATCGGGCTCGTGGGTCATCCGTTCGGCCTCGGCTACAATGCTGTCGGCACTGCGGCTGGTCACACGGCGGCCCTGATGCAGCTGGATGGCGCAGAAGTTACAGCCGCCGAAACAGCCACGGTTCTGGATAATAGAAAACTGCACTTCCCGGATAGCAGGCACGCCGCCCATGCTCTCGTAGATGGGGTGATAGCGGCGGGTATAGGGCAGAGCATAGACCTTATCCAGCTCCCAGCGCACCAGGGGCTTGGCCGGGATATTCTGCACAAGGTACTTTTCGCTCTGCTTCTGCACGATGATCTGGCCGCTCACCACGTCCTGATTGTCCATCTGGATACGGCATGCCTTGGCATAGGCCACCTTATCGGAGGCAACCTTCTTGAAGCCGGCACACTCCACGTACTTTTCGGGCAGGTGGTCGAAGTCGGTCAGGTAGCAGGTACCGTCCACATCGGTGATGGAGCTCACAGGCTCCCCTGCCGCCAGCCGCCGGGCGATTTCCACGGTCTGGTGCTCACCCATGCCAAAGCTGATGATATCCGCACCGGAGTCCTCGGCAATGCTTGGCAGAACGGTATCCAGCCAGTAGTCGTAGTGGGCGAACCGGCGCAGGGAGGCTTCCAGACCGCCCAGGATCACGGGCAGATCGGGGTAGGCTTCCTTGGCAAGTTTGGTGTACACAGTAGCGCTGCGGTCAGGCCGCGCGCCGCCAATGCCGCCGGGCGAGTATTCGTCCTCGGCGCGGGGAATCTTTGCCACGGAATAGTGGCTTACCATGCTGTCCACGTTGCCGCCGCCGATAAAGAAGCCGTACTTCGGCTTGCCGAACCGCTTGAAGTCCTCGCAGTCGGAGTAGCGGGGCTGGGCCAGCACGCCGATCTTATAGCCCTCGGCTTCCAGCAGGCGGCTGATGATGGCGGTGCCAAAGCTTGGGTGGTCAACGTAGGCGTCGCCGCCTACCACCACAAAGTCCAGCTGATCCCATCCCCGGGCTTCCATGTCCGCCCGGCTGATGGGGAGAAATTCGGTGTAGATTGTGGAAGAGTTGTCCATAGTGTTCCTCTTTTATGTTTCGTCTGGTTGATTCATCTGCATCTCCAGCCACTGCTGACGGCTGATGAGGACAGCACGGGGCTTGGCACCCTCATAGGGGCCAATGATGCCCTTCTGCTCCATCTCGTCCATAATGCGGGCGGCGCGGGCATAGCCCAGCTTGCAGCGGCGCTGCAACAGGCTGGTGGATGCCTGCCCGGCATCGATGACCACCTCGACAGCCTGCTTGAGCATCGGGTCGCTGCCAGATTCCTCGTCGGAATCAGCGGAGGACGAGCCCTTCTTACCATCCTGGATGGCATGCTTTTCCATGGCCTCGATCATGGCCTCATCGTACTGAACGGTGGCGCTCTGCTTGATGAAGTCCAGCACACGGCTGATCTCTTCATCCCGCACAAAGGTGCCCTGGATGCGCACCGGCTTGGGCGCACCAACAGGCATAAAGAGCATATCACCCTGACCCAGCAGCTTTTCAGCACCGGCACCATCCAGGATGGTGCGGCTGTCCACCTGACTGGACACCGCAAAGGCGATGCGGCTGGGGATATTGGCCTTGATCAGGCCGGTAATGACATCCACACTGGGGCGCTGGGTCGCAACGATCAGGTGCATACCGGCGGCACGGGCCTTCTGGGCAATGCGGCAGATGGAATCCTCCACATCCTTGCCCACCACCATCATCAGGTCAGCCAGCTCGTCGATGATAATAGCGATATAGGGCATCTTTTCCAGATCAGGACGGGTCGCCGCCAGTTTATTAAAGGACTTGATGTCGCGGACGTTGTTCTCCGCAAACAGGTGGTAGCGGCGCTCCATTTCCTGCACCGCACTGCTCAGGGCACCCGCCGCCTTTTTCGGTTCGGTAATGACAGGCATCAGCAGGTGCGGGATCCCATTATACTCAGCCAGCTCGACCACCTTGGGGTCAATGAGCATCAGCTTCACGTCCTCGGGGCTGGAGCGGAACAGGATACTGATGATGATGCTGTTCACGCAGACGGATTTACCGCTGCCGGTACTGCCTGCGATGAGCAGGTGGGGCATCTTGCACAGGTCGGCAACCTGGGCCACACCCGCAATGTCTTTGCCCAGAGCCACGCCCAGGGGCGAGGTCATCCGCAGGAACGCCTGACTCTCAAAGACGCTGCGGATATAAACGGGAGTCTTTTTATGGTTGGGCACCTCGATGCCCACGGCAGGCTTGCCGGGGATGGGTGCTTCCATACGGACATCAGCCACAGCAAGGTTCAGGGCGATATCATCGGCCAGCGAGGTGATGCGGCTGATCTTCACGCCCGCCATGGGCTGGACCTCGTACCGGGTAACGGACGGGCCGCGGGAAATGTCCAGCACCCGGGTGCGCACACCGAAGCTTTCCAGCGTGTCCACCAGCTTCTGGGCGTTGGCTTTCAGCTCGTCCTGCGCACCGGGGTCGCTCTCTTCGGCGGACTTTTCAAACAGCTCAATGCTGGGGTACTGATACTGGAAAGTCTCCACCGCCTCGGGCTCCTCGGCCGGGGCGGTAGCGGCTGCCTGCTCACCGGCTGCGGGCTTTTCCATAGCCGCCGCCACCAGCGTGTTCAGGTCTTTTTCCTCCACCGGCTCGCTGGTAATGCTGATCCAGCCATCCTCGTCGGGCTCACTGCGCATGGCCACCGCATTTTCCGCACTGACCCGCACCGGAACACCGGGCTCGTCTGTGGTGGGCAGAGTAGGTGTCTGGAAGACCGGCAGTTCCTGCTCCGTATCGGTATCAGCCGACTGTACCGGCGCTTCCGGTGCCACAGGCGGCACGGCAGGGCTCACTACTGGCGCAGGCGGCTCGGGTGTGATGAAGAAGTCCTCAGCGGCGGTCTCCACGGCATCCGGCACCACCGGTTTGACGATGGCCCGGGGCGGGGCTTTGTGAAGCGGGTCTTGCCCAAAGGTGCCGCCCGGCCCGATGATGATGGGCTCGATGGGCTCACTGCCGCCCTCGGAAACAGAATTGTCCGGGCCAAGGTCGATATCGAACGCCGCACGGGGATGGTTTGACGTGACCTTGACCGGCTCAAAGGCCGGGGCAGGCTGAGCGGGTGCCGGTTCCTGCACCACGGGCGCAGGCGGTTCGTAGCCCAGCGAATCATTCACCGGCTCCGGCTCGGACTCGCCTTCCATCTCCTTGGTCACCTTGTGGCCCCAGCTGAACACGCCAGACAGCCACCCGGGTACCGGGATACTGCCGGGCTCGTCCTCGTCGGTTTCCTCGGTCTCGTCAATGTCCTCGTCAGCTTCGGCTTCCTCGGCCAGCCGTGCAGCCTGACGCTCGGCGCGGCGGGCGGCGTTCTGCTCGTAGACAGCCACGCCCTTTTCATGGACACCGCCGCCCACGCTGCAGAGCCACTGCCAGCACTCGGCAGGAGTGATATCAAAAATATACAGGCTGGCGCACAATGCCAGCACCGCCATGACCAGGTTGGCCGCAGGCCGCCCGCAGAGCATGAGCAGGTTGCCGCCCAGCAGGGTGCCCAGCACGCCGCCGCCCAGCCAGGCGTTTGCGCCGTTCTCGTAACAGGCAGCGACCATCTGGGCAGCGGTCAGGTCAGCGGGAATATCCGAAAACACGATGACCGTGCCGCTGGCAAAGATGAGCCCCAGCAGCAGCTTGAATACCTGCATCAACAGATCCTGCCCCCGGGTGTAGAGGATGGCCAGATAGCACACCGCCGCACCCAACACGAAACTGCCGCAGCCGAACAGACCGAACAAGATCTGGTGGGCGCTCTTCCAGACGGAGTCTCCCTCCACGAACGCCAGCACGATGAGCAGCAGGCCCACAAACAGCGTGCCCAGCCCGGCGGGCATCCGTTCCTGTGCCCGGCTCTTTCTGCGCCCGGAGGTACGCTTTGCAGTTGATTTTCGTTTCCGTTTTGCCATTTTCTG
>CALDLZ010000069.1 GCA_937915335.1 uncultured Faecalibacterium sp. | reverse complement strand
TGGCAGGCACCGGCCTGACCATGAGCCTGTTGAAGGAAATGCTCAAGAACCCCAACGTCATCGCCGTCAAGAACAGCTCCATGCCCACCCAGGACATCCAGATGTTCAAGGATGCCGGCATCGCTGCCCGCGGCGAAGGCAACTTCGTGGTCTTTAACGGCCCCGATGAACAGTTCGTCTCCGGCCGTGTCATTGGTGCGGATGGCGGCATCGGCGGCACCTATGCCGTTATGCCTGAGCTGTACCTGGCCATGAACAAGTACATCAACGAGGGTAAGGTCAAGGAAGCACAGGCCATCCAGTACGAGGCTGACCGCATCATCTACAAGATGTGTGAGGCCCACGGCAACCTGTATGCTGTGCAGAAGGAGATCCTGCGCCGGATGTACGGTCTGGAGCTGGGCGGTGTGCGTGAGCCCATGCCCAGCCTGATCCCCGCCGATGAGCCCATCGTGGCCGAAGCACAGGCCATGATCGAGGCCGCCATCGCAAAGCTGTAAACCAAACAAGCGCCCCCTCTCCGTCTCTTTTCAGAGGGGAGGCGGGCGCTTCTTTTATTTGGAGGGAAAGCAAATGATCTGCGATACCCTGAACAACCTGCACCTGTACAAGGGCTTCCATAAGAACCTCGACACGGCCATTGAGTTTCTGGCCGCACACCCGCTGGAATCCCTGCCGCTGGGCCGCACCGAGGTGGACGGCGAGGAAGTGTTCATCAACACGATGGATGCCGACCTCAACCCCCACGCCGGTTCCCATGCGGAATATCACCACCTCTACGCCGATCTGCAGATCGACCTGACCGGCGGCGAGGGCTGGGGCTACGAGACTGACCCCGGCATAGAGGTAGAGCCCTATAAACCGGACATCGGTAAAAAGGACAGCGAGGATGCCGTGTTCGGCATGCTGGGCGGAGGACGGTTCGTCCTCTTCTTCCCCGGTGAGCTGCACCGCCCCGGCATTGAAATGCCCGATTGCAGGCAAGTCTGCAAAGCTGTTGTCAAGATCAAGATGGAGGATAAGTACCATGGATAAGGAAAAACTGTTTGCCCAGATCAAAGGCGGCCTGATCGTCTCCTGCCAGGCATTGGAGACCGAGCCCCTGTACACTAAGGAAGGCGGTGTGATGCCCCTGATGGCCAAGGCTGCCGCCATGAGCGGTGCGGTGGGTATCCGCGCCAACACCGTGCGGGACATCACCCAGATCAAGGAAGTCGTTGACCTGCCCGTTATCGGCATTATCAAGAAGGAGTATCCCCCCTGCACCATGCACATCACCGTGACCATGAAAGAAGTGGACGAGCTGGTGGCCTGCGGCGTGGATATCCTGGCCGTGCAGGGCACTGCCGCCATCCGTCCCAACGGACAGACCTCCGCCGAATTCATCCGTGCTATCAAGGAAAAGTATCCTGACCAGTTGCTGATGGCTGACTGTGACAACCTTGAGAACGCCATGGCCTGTGCCGAGGCCGGTGCCGACTTTGTGGGCACCACCATGCGGGGATACACTCCCGAGACCCAGGGCATTGATGACATCGACTTCAACTTTGTTGCCGAGCTGGCCCGCAAGTGCCCCGCCAAGATCATTGCCGAGGGCCACATCCACACCCCGGAACAGGCTGTACAGGCCCTTTATGCCGGTGCATTCGCATTGGTCGTCGGCGGTGCCATTACCCGCCCTGCCGAGATCACGGCCCGCTATACCAAAGCCATCAACGCCCATAAATAAAACGGGGAGCAAAAGATGAAACAGTATCTTGCGATTGATATCGGCGGCACTGCTGTCAAGCTGGGCATCGTGGATGAGACCGGCGCGGTGGGCTCCAAGGCCGAGGAGAGTGTCAATTTTGATGGCTACCAGACCCCGGTGCTGACCACCGTGCTGAAGGCCGCCAAGGCTTTTGTGGAAGCCCGACACATCGACGTGAAAACACTGGAAGGCGTAGGTGTCTCTGCCACCGGCCAGATCGACAGCCGCAAGGGTACCGTCGTGGGCACCTGCGGCAACTTCCCCCACTACATCAACAGCCCCATCAAGGCCGAGCTGGAACAGCTGTTCGGCCTGCCCGTCACCGTGGCCAATGATGCCAACTGTATGACGCTGGGTGAGGTCTGGGTCGGCGGGGCCAAGGGCTATACCGATGTCATCGGCGTGACGCTGGGCACCGGTGTGGGCGGTGGTATCCTGACCGGAGGCCGCCTGCTGGAAGGTGCCCGTGGTCTGGGCGGCGAGCTGGGCCACTACCGCACCCATGCGCTGGATGGTGTCCCCTGCACCTGCGGCTCTGTCGGCTGCTGGGAGCGCTATGCCGCCACCACCGCGCTGGTGCGTTCCGCCAAAGAAAAGAACCCGGGGTGGAAGGATGGCCGCGCCATCTTTGCCGCCGCGGAGGCGGGTAACGAGACCGTGCTGACCCTGCTGGATCATTGGACGGACGAGATCGCACAGGGCCTTGCAGGCATGGTGCACATCTTCAATCCCCAGCTGATCCTGATCGGCGGCGGCGTGAGCGCCCAGCAGAAGCTGCTCATCGACCCCATTGCCGCAAAGGTCCGGGCATCCGTGATGCCTGCCTTTGCCGAGGGGCTGGAGATCCAGGCCGCTCAATTGCACAACGATGCCGGCATGGTGGGCGCTGTCTACTATTTCCGCCAGCAGCACGGTGAAGTTTGAACTATAAAACGATCAAAGATAAGGAGTTTTCTGATATGAAAACGCATATTCTCTGCCTTGGCGATTCCAACACCCACGGTTACTGCGCTGACCCCAAGGACAACGCCGACGGCGGCATCCGCTTCAACGAGGATGAACGCTGGACCTGCCGCCTGCAGACCGCATTGGGTGACAAGTATCTGGTGACGGAAGAGGGTCTTTCCGGCCGCACCACCGTCTTTGTGGATGCTCTGCATGAATCCATGGATGCTTTGAGCGTAGCCTATTCCCTGCTCAAGAGCCATGAGGTCATCGACCTGCTCATCATCATGCTGGGCACCAACGACGTGAAGGAGCGCTTTGGTGCCAATGCCGCCGCCATCGGCGTGGGCATGGAACGCCTGATTCAGAAGTGCAAGAGCGTGGACTGCTGGGGCGGCAAAACCCCCAACATCCTGATCGTGGCTCCCCCGCGCATCAAGGAAGGCTTCCACGATGAGGTCATGGGCGATGGCTGCGTGGAGAAATCCAAGGGCGTTGCAGGCTGGTATAAGATTATCGCAGAGCGCAACAACGTCCACTTTATGGACGCTGAGGGTTGCGAATTCAACCAGATCGATTTCATGCACCTGACCCGCAAGGGCCACGCGCAGCTGGCTGAGAAGCTGGCCAAGCTGGTACCGACTATCGTTTGATTTCTTCTCTTCAAACAGAAAAAGCCCTGCTTTGGTTACAGTCTCTATGCTGACCAAAGCAGGACTTTTATCATTATCAGATGTAATCCGAGATATACGGAATTTTGTGGAAGAGCACGTCATCCAGACGCTCCACAGCCTCTTCCCTGCCCTCGATGCGCTCAAGCTCATAGAGACGTTCTGCTGTCTTATAGCCCAGCAACAGAGTGGAAAGGGTGCCGATGCCCATTTTCAGGCGATACTCGGCGGGTTCACGGGTCATGGTACAGTGCCCCTCCGCAAAACGGACGTTGAACGTCCGGTCGTTCCAGGGCAGCAGTTTATCCTCAATTTCCAGCGCGATGCACAGGGTGCCGCCGTCC
Source organism: uncultured Faecalibacterium sp. (assembly GCA_937915335.1). Taxonomy (GTDB): domain Bacteria; phylum Bacillota; class Clostridia; order Oscillospirales; family Ruminococcaceae; genus Faecalibacterium. The sequence goes on along the minus strand of CALDLZ010000069.1, from coordinate 69 downwards.
GGGTCACAGGGATAATCGGCGAGGAAATCCTCCACGTCGATGATGCGTCCCATAGCGTAGGGGCGGATG
>CALDLZ010000068.1 GCA_937915335.1 uncultured Faecalibacterium sp. | reverse complement strand
GGAACAGCAGGCGGCCTATGATGCCCTGCTGCCCAGGCTGGAGGATGCAGAACCCCATTCGGCGCTGCTCTACGGCGTAACCGGCAGCGGCAAGACGCTGGTGTTCTTGAAGCTCATCGAGCGGTGCCTGCAGCTGGGCCGCAGGGCGCTGGTGCTGGTGCCTGAGATCAGCCTGACCCCCCAGATGATCCTGCGGCTGAAAAGCCAGTTCGGCAAGCGGGTAGCCGTGCAGCATTCCGCACTCAACCACACCGAGCGCCTGCTCCAATGGCAGATGATCCAGGATGGCGGTGCGGACATCGTGGTGGGCACCCGCAGCGCGATCTTCTCCCCGCTGGAAAACATCGGCCTTGTCATCATCGATGAGGAGCAGGAGCATACCTACCGCTCGGAATCCGCACCCCGCTACTCAGCCCATGAGGTGGCCCGGCAGCGCGCGGCGGAGAACGGGGCCCTGCTCCTGCTGGCCAGTGCCACCCCCAGCACCGAGAGCTACTACGCTGCCCAGCATGGCCGCACCCAGTTGGTATGCCTGACCAGGCGTTATGGCGGCAACCCGCTGCCTAAAGTCCAGATCGTGGATATGCGGGCTGAGCTGGCCTCCGGCAACCCCCGGGAGATCAGCCTTGCGCTGGAGGATGCCATCCGGCGCAACCTCGACGCAGGCAAGCAGACCATCCTGCTGCTGAACCGCCGGGGCTACCAGACCGTGGCCCAGTGCGAGGACTGCCGCGAGGTGCTGAAGTGCTCCAAGTGCAGTGTCCCCATGGTCTACCACAAATCGGCCCACAAGCTGCTCTGCCATTACTGCGGCAGTCAGCTGAACCAGCCGCCCACGAGGTGCCCGGTCTGCGGTGGGAAGCTGCAATACCGGGGTTTCGGCACCCAGAAGGCCGAGGAAGAGCTGGCAGAGCTCTTCCCGGAAGCCCGCATCCTGCGGATGGATCAGGACACCACCGCCACCAAGGATGCCCACGAAAAGCTGCTGGCAAAGTTCGCCCGGCACGAGTACGATATCATGGTGGGTACCCAGATGGTGGCCAAGGGCCTTGATTTCGAGGATGTGACACTGGTGGGTGTGCTGGGCATTGATTCGCTTCTGTTTGCCCAGGGTTTCCGGGCCTACGAGACGGTGTTCAGTCTCATCACTCAGGTGGTGGGCCGGAGCGGCCGGGCAAGGGATCCCGGTTTTGCCATCATCCAGACGACCGACCCGGACAACCCGGTGCTGAACCTTGCCGCCGCGCAGGACTACGATGCTTTCTTCGAGCAGGAGATCGCCTATCGGAAGCTGGGTCTGTACCCGCCCTTCTGCGGGCTCTGCGTCGTGGGCTTTGCCGGGCCCAAGGAAATCGAGGTGGCCAGGGCGGCTGCCCGCTTTGCCGCCCTGTTGGCCGGTCAGGCGGCAAAACAGCCTGACCTCCCCCTGCGGGTGCTTGGGCCCACTCCCGGCAGCATTGAAAAGATCAACGATTCCTACCGCTATAAACTCACCGTCAAGTGCCGCAATGACCGCCGTTTCCGGGATCTCATCCGGGAAACGCTGGCCCTCTACGAGCAGGAAAAGCTGCCCGGTAAGGCCACCGTCGTGGTCGATCTGCACTCGGACGGGGATATCTGATACAACACAACAAATTTTGGAGGTACCATCATGGCTATCCGCAATATCGTAAAAGAGGGCGACCCCATCCTGAACAAGGTCTGCCGCCCTGTGACCAACTTTGATGACCGCCTTGCCACCCTGCTGGATGACATGCGCGAGACGATGATCGCCGCCGACGGCGTGGGTCTGGCCGGCCCCCAGGTGGGGATGCTGCGCCGCCTGTTCGTGGTGTGGGACACCACCGACGCTCCCGAGGAGATCCCCGAGGATTACGAGTACAAGTTCATCGACTTCGTGAATCCTGAGATCCTAGCTGTCTCCGAGGACGAGGAGACAGCCTACGAGGGCTGCCTGTCCTTCCCCGGCCACAACGGCGCCGTGACCCGTCCCGCCGCTGTCAAGGTGCGTGCCCAGGACCGCAACGGCAACTGGTTCGAGCTGGAGGCCGAGGGCCTGCTGGCCCGCTGCATCCAGCACGAGAATGACCATCTGGACGGCATTACCATCATGCAGTCAAGCGAGTATTTCTACGAGGATACCGAAGAGGGCAAAAAGGCTGCCCGTGAAGCGAAAGGAAACAACTGATGCGCATTCTGTTCATGGGCACCCCGGATATTGCCGCCGAGTGCCTGAAAGCCCTGTATGCCGCCGGTCACGATATCTGCGGCGTGTACACCCGGCGGGATAAGCCGGTGGGCCGTAAGCAGGTGCTCACTGCGCCCCCAGTCAAGGAAGTGGCTCTGGAGCATGGCACCCCCGTGTTTCAGCCCCGCACCCTGCGGGATGGCGGCGAGGATGCCAACATTCAGGCCCTGAACCCCGACCTTATCGTGGTGGTGGCTTACGGCTGCATCCTGCCCAAGTCGGTGCTGGAGGCCCCGAAGTACGGCTGCATCAACCTGCATGTCTCGCTGCTGCCCAAGTATCGTGGCAGCGCTCCGGTGCAGTGGGCTGTGCTGAACGGTGACACCGAGACCGGCGTTTCCATCATGCAGATGGACGAGGGTCTGGACACCGGTGACGTGCTGGTCTGTGAGAAGATCGCCATCGACCCCGAGGAGACCAGCGGCGAGCTGTTTGACCGGGTCACCGCTGTGGGTGCCCGTGTCCTCTGCGAGACCGTGCCTGCCGTTGCGGCCGGCACCCTCAAGCCCCAGCCTCAGCAGCATGAGAACGCCACTCTGGCCCCCATGCTGGATAAGGAGCTGGCCGAGTTCAAGCTCACCGACACCGCCGAGCACATCCACAATTGGGTGAGGGGCATGAACCCCTGGCCCATGGCCTGGTTTATGACCGCAGGTGGTAAAAAGGTCAAGGTGACCGAGTGCCGTATGGCTGCTTCCAATGGCGAAGTCCCCGGCACCGTGCTGGCTACCAAGCCCCTGACTGTGGCCTGTGCTGACGGTGCCATTCAGCTGCTCCATGTGGTGCCCGAGGGCAAAAAGCCCATGGACGGCACTTCGTTCGCGGCTGGCCTGCGCCTCAAAGCGGGGGATACCCTCTGATGGCGGCCAATCCGCGTGCGGCGGCAGTGGCCGCACTGGTCAAGCAGGAGCAGGACGGTTTCTCGAATCTGGTGCTGGACGCTGAACTCCGCCGCCAACAGCTGGAGGGCCGTGACAAGGCGTTTGCCGGTGCCATCTTCTACACCGTGCTGGAACATCAGGGGACGCTGGACTTCATCCTGTCCCAGTTCCTGCCTAAGGGTCTGGCTAAGCTGGACCCCCAGGTGCGCGAAATTCTGCGCGCCGCGCTGGCGCAGGCCCGCTATATGCAGGTGCCAGTGTCGGCGGCGGTGAACGAAGCTGTCAAGCTGACCCGCACCTTCAAAAAGGCAAGCGCATCCGGGCTGGTCAATGCCGTTCTGCGCAAAGCCTGCACTTATGATCTGGAAACGGCCCGGTTCAAGAATGAGACTCAGCGGCTTATGGTGCTGGGCTCGGCGGGGCAGGATGTGGCGGAGTTCCTGCACAAACACTACCCCGACGAAGCGCTGGGCACCCTGACCCACACCGCGGACAGCGGCTGTACCAGCCTGCGGGCCAATCCCTTGAAAGCTGACGTGGAGATCCTCTGCAAAAAGCTGCTGGAGGCTGGCGCAAAGAGTGCCCGGCCCGGTCTTGTGCCCGGCAGTGTGCTGGCAAGGTTTGAGGGCAGCCCGGCAGAGCACCCGCTTTTCAAAGAGGGATATTTCCATGTGGAGGGGCAGGCCAGCCAGCTGGCGGCTCTCTGTGTGGAAGCCCGGCCCGGCGATACCGTCATTGACCTCTGCGCGGCCCCCGGCGGCAAAACGCTGCTGCTGGCCGAGGAGATGCAGGGGCAGGGCCAGCTGTACAGCTGTGATGTGGCCGAGCACCGGGTCAAGCTGATCCGGACTGCTGTGGAGCGGATGGGCTTTGCCAACGTCACCACTCTCTGCAACGATGCCACCTGCCCCAACCCCAGGCTGCCCGCCGCTGACCGCATTCTTGTGGATGCTCCCTGCAGCGGGCTGGGTATTCTGGCAAAAAAGCCGGATATCCGGTATAAAACGCTGGACAAGGCCCGGCACGATGAATTATTGGCCACTCAGTCGGCCATTCTGGACACAGCGGTAGCTCTGCTGAAGGCGGGCGGGCGGCTGGTCTACTCTACCTGTACCATCGACCCCGCTGAGAACGAGGAGCAGGTGGCGGCATTCCTTGCCCGTCACCCGGAGTTCAAGGTGGTCACGCCCGCTGTGGCGTTCCCTGCCGGAATGACGGTGGGAGAACACGGGGCACTCTCGGTGCCTACCCGCACCGGGATGGACGGCTTTTTCCTCTGCGCCATGCAGAAAACGCAATGAACCCGCCGTCCGGTTCGTATTGATTCATAGGAGAATACCATGGAACAAAAACGCTGTATTTCCTCCCTGACGCTGGCCGAGCTGACCGCGGAGCTGAAAGCCATGGGTCAGCCGGGTTTCCGGGCCAAGCAGATCTTCCACTGGGTGCACCAGAAGCTGGTGACGGAGTTTTCCGCCATGACCGACCAGCCCAAGACCCTGCTGGCAAAGCTGGAAGAGCAGTTCTACATTGCAGCCCCCAAGATCGAGCGCCGTCAGGAAGCAAAAGACGGCACCGTGAAATATCTGCTGCGGATGGCCGACGGCAACTGCATCGAGACCGTCGTCATGCGCTATCACTACGGCAACACGGTCTGCGTGTCCACCCAGGTGGGCTGTCGGATGGGCTGCCGCTTCTGCGCTTCCACCCAGGCAGGCCGGGTGCGCAACCTGGAAGCCGGTGAAATTTGCTCGGAAATTTACACCGCTCAGAAGGACATCGGGGAGCGCATCTCCCACATCGTCCTCATGGGCATCGGTGAGCCGCTGGATAATTTTGACGAGGTCATGCGCTTCCTCGAGAACATTTCCTCCCCGGAGGGCGTGAACATCGGAATGCGCAACATCAGCCTTTCCACCTGCGGTCTGGTGCCCAAGATCGACCAGCTGGCCGAGAAAAAGCTGCAGCTGACCCTTTCGGTCTCCCTGCACGCCCCCAACAATGAAATTCGCAGCGGTATGATGCCGGTCAATGATGCCTACCCCGTGGAGGTGCTGCTGCCCGCTGTCCGCCGCTATCAGGAGACCACGGGCCGCCGGGTCAGCTTCGAGTATTCCATGGTGCGGGGCGTCAACGATTCCGATGCCTGTGCCAAGCAGCTGGCTGACCTCATCCGGGGGATGGGAGCCCATGTGAATCTCATTCCCATCAACCCGGTGGACGGCAGTCCCTACTCGGCCACCGATGCCGCCAACGTCCAGCGCTTCCAGAAGAAGCTGGAAAGCCTGGGAGTCAACGCCACGGTGCGCCGCCGTCTGGGCAGCGAGATCAGTGCCGCCTGCGGCCAGTTGCGCCGGGACGAAATGAATGGTAAGGCGTAAATCGCAAGAGGAGAAGCCTATGAAACTAGCAGGAAAAACGGACGTTGGCCGTGTCCGTCAGGAAAATCAGGATGACTACCGTGCCGGGGAACTGCCCGGCGGTGCCGTCTGGGCACTGGTGTGCGACGGCATGGGCGGTGCCCGGGGCGGCCGTGAGA
>CALDLZ010000067.1 GCA_937915335.1 uncultured Faecalibacterium sp. | reverse complement strand
CCCCTGCAAGACAACTTCTGTTACAGTCAGTTGATGTTGTTCGGCATAAGAGCAAATACGCTCATACAAGGCATCCTCCACCCGAATGCTCAAGGTTTTCTTTTTTGCATTTTCGGATTTTGGTCGTCCCATCTTTGCCATAGCTGCTCTCATACCTCCACAACACCAGTATACTTTCCGTGTGACAGAAAGTCAAGCATCAAATTTCCTTCTTCTAATGTAATTATCACATAAAGCTCTTGCGAAACTACTCCTGTAGGAGTATAATCGGAACAAGGAGGTGATTCTATGGAAAAAATAATTTACCATGGTTCAGACCATATTATTGAAAAGCCAAAGTTTGGCTATGGAAAACCGTACAATGACTATGGTGTTGGCTTTTACTGCACCGAAAATCCGAATATGGCAAAAGAGTGGGGTGTTGGCATCGACCACAACGGATACTCTAACCAGTACAAGATTGAATGCGACGGTCTGACGATTCTGGACTTGAACGCTCCCGGCTACACGATGCTGCATTGGCTGACCATTCTGTTGGAGAACCGCGAATTTGATGCTTCAGCCCCGCTGGCCGCAGAAGCCAAAGAATACCTGCTGAAATACTTTCACCTCGACTACAAGTCTGCTGATATCATCATTGGCTACCGGGCAGATGACAGTTATTTTTCCTTTGCATCCGATTTTATCAACGGCGCGATCTCTTACCGCCAGTTGTGCAACGCCATGCGCTTGGGCAAGTTGGGGCAGCAGTTCGTGCTGAAAAGCAACGCAGCCTTTGAACGGCTGGAATTTCTCGGCTACGAGACCGCAGATTCTAAAGAATGGTATAAGAAAAAGGCCTTCCGTGACCAGACAGCCCGCCGCCAGTACTTTGACGTGGAGCGTAACCGTCGTCAGAGGGGAGACCTTTATATTACCACGATTCTCGATGAGGAGATGAAACCCAATGATCCGCGCTTACGATAAAAGCTACCTTGCCGCCGCGCAGAAAAACCTTGCCCGGATGTTGGATTATCTTATCAACGATCTGCATCACCCGATGGAGACTGCATGGCAGTGGTTCCTGACCAGTGAACTGTCTACCCGGTTCGAGCAGGGGGACTGTACGGTGCTGGTGGGCTTGTCCGGTGTGGAACTTGCCCGCGCTGTGCTGGCACAGGCCGGAGAACCGGCACCTATGCAGCAACCCTCGTATGCCTACGACCGCAGCCCGGAATACTGGACAGGCTGGGCCCTTGCCTATTACCAGTGGCTGACCGGTCTGCGCTTTGCGGAGATTGAACAGGCGGTGCCGATCACGGAGGTACGGCTGCTGTATACCCCCTATCATGAGATGGATGTGCAGCAGTTTTCAGACAAGATGAACGAGCTGTACCGCGCCGCGAAACCAGAAACAAACCTGAAAGCCCTGCGTGCCTTGGTAGGCATGAGCCAATCCGAACTGGCAAAACAGGCCGATGTGCCGATGCGTACCATCCAGCAGTATGAACAGCGGCAGAAGGACATCAACAAAGCACAGGCGGAAACGCTGCTCCGCCTTGCGAGGACGTTGAACTGTAATGTGGAAGATTTGATGGAGAAAGTACCAACATCGATTTCGGCATAAACCCAACTATTCATTACAATACTGCTCTGCAACGCAGCATCATAAATGATCTAAAGCCGTTTTTTTTCTCGGCTTATTTTTATGCAAGATGAAAGGATTCCAGATACCGTTCAAAAATCTCGCAGTTGACCAGCGCCACCTTGTCGATTTTATAAACGGCCTTGGCTTCTTTCGCCAATTCCTGAAATTTTGTTAGACCGAGGCTATATTTTTCAGCCCCTTCCTGATAGCGGACGAATTTTTTGGCATTCATTTTCGTTCGCTCAACATCTTTGCGTGCAAATCCCATGGGAATACCTCCTGAGTGAATTTTCTAATAATCAGTTTTAACCGATCAGCGATTTCAAATTGTTTAGCTTTTCTTGCGCAGTGTTTTTTCGGATGCTTGTGCCAAAACAGGAAACAGGCACGCACATTTCCAGAACGCGGTCATAGATACGAGCGTGTGCGACATCTTGCGGATGCCCTATCTCGTCCAGTGTCAAATTCGTGGTGATAATCAGTGGCCTTTTACTCCGATATCAGGATATAGAAAAAGGACACTCCACTTTCAGCTTTTGCTGATGGTGAAATG
>CALDLZ010000066.1 GCA_937915335.1 uncultured Faecalibacterium sp. | reverse complement strand
GGAGGACATCATTGGCGAGGGCCTGGACATCCACCACATGTACAAGACCCAGGCCGAGCGCCGGGACAAGGTGGAGAAGATCCTGGCCAAGGTCGGCCTTGCCCCTGAGCACGCCGAGCGCTATCCCCACCAGTTCTCTGGCGGCCAGCGCCAGCGCGTGGGCATTGCCCGTGCCCTGATTATGAACCCCAAGCTCATCATTGCCGACGAGTGCATTTCGGCGTTGGACGTGTCCATTCAGGCTCAGGTGGTCAACCTGATGAAGGATATCCAGCAGGAGACCGGTACGGCCTACCTCTTTATCGCCCACGACCTTTCCATGGTCAAGTACATCTCCGACCGCATCGGTGTGCTCCATCTGGGCCACCTGCTGGAGACCGGCACCACGGAAGAGATCTTTGAGCATCCCATCCACCCATACACCCGGAGTCTGCTGTCGGCCATCCCGCTGCCAAACCCCGTGGTGGAAAAGCGTCGCGTGGCCGAGACCTACGATTACGCCACCTCCGGCATTGATTACAGCCAGGGCACCAGCCATCACGTTGAGGGCAGTCACTACGTCAAGTGCACGGACGCGGAGTTTGCCCAGTGGTGCAGGTGAACGATAACCTCCCAGCAAATGCAAAACGCCCCCGCTTGCCGTTTTTCGGCAGGCGGGGGCGTGCTTTTTATGGATTAGGGTCAGAACGTCAGCCGCATCTGATACCACACCACGCCGCCGTGGGTGGAGCCGGAAACACCTTCGCTGACAAAGCCGAAGCTGGCGTAATAGTGCACGAGCTTATCCTTGCAGGTGAGCACCAAGCCCTTGCGGCCCTGGGCTTTTGCGTCGGCGATGGCCCGGCGGAGCAGCTGCCCGGCCAGGCCCTGCTTCCGGTAGGCGGGCAGGGTGTTCACCCCGAAGATCATCTGCCAGGCACCATTTTCATTGTGCAGGGAAGCGTCGGCGTACATTTCATCGGTCAGGTCGGGAGCGTCGGTCACAAAGCCGTCCACAAAAGAAGCGAGAGTTTCATCCTCGAACAGCAGCCAGAAGTAGTCGGCATAGTGAGCCAGCCGTCCGGCAAATTCCTCCTTTGTGGCTGCTTCCGCCGCCGGGAAGCAGGCCGCCTCCACGGCGGCAATGGCATCCAAATCATTCGGGGTCGCGGTGCGGATGGTCTGCATAAGGTATTCCTCGCTTTTTATAATAATGTCACAATGAAACCAACCATAAGGGATAAGCTGTCAATGTCTCCTTTGAAAAACAAAGAAACCACCAACCGAGGTTGATGGTTTCTTATCTGAGTGGACGGTACAGGACTCGAACCTGTGACCTCCTGCACGTCAAGCAGATGCTCTACCAGCTGAGCTAACCGTCCATATTTTGTTTGTGCCGCAATCGACTTGATTATGATATCATACCATTGGGCAAAAAGCAAGACCTTTTTTGAAAATTCTGCAAACTTTTTTGCACGGCTCTATCCGAGCCCGGAAAAACTGCCGCCCAGCGCGCGTTTTGTAAACCGGGCAAAGACGGTTCCGTTGCCCTTGACATCAATTTGTGGTATAATACATTGATTATAATAGGAAAGGTATCGCAGAATGAGAGTTTTGGGCATCGACCCGGGTTACGCCATTGTGGGCTGGGGCGTTTTGGACTATGCGGGCAACCGGTTCGCACCGGTGGATTTCGGGGCCGTGTGCACCGACGCCGGGGTGCCGTTCGAGCGGCGGCTGGACGAAGTCTATGCGGGTATCAAAGAGGTCATCGAACGGACACAGCCCGAGGTGCTTGCCATCGAAAAACTGTTCTACCAGCACAACCAGACCACCGTCATCGGCGTGGCCGAGGCCCGTGGGGTCATCCTGCTGGCGGCGGCGCAGGCGGGCATCCCCATCTATGAGTATACCCCCATGCAGGTGAAGCAGGCCGTCACCGGCTACGGTAAGGCCGTCAAGAAGCAGGTGCAGGAGATGACCCGCATCCTGCTGCATCTGCCTGCCGTGCCCAAGCCCGATGATACCGCTGACGCGCTTGCTATGGCTATCACCTTCTGCCACACCAACGGCAACCAGCTGAACCGCTTCCAGCGCCGTGTGGCTGGGCCGATTTAAGTGGAAAAGTACAGTGGCAGCTGCCCTGTCAGATGTCTTGGCTCCCCCTTTGGGGGAGCTGGCGAGCGAATGCGAGCCTGAG
>CALDLZ010000065.1 GCA_937915335.1 uncultured Faecalibacterium sp. | reverse complement strand
CGCGTCACCCAGAACCGCAGTCAGGGCCGGGCCACATGGTATTTTGCGGACGAGTTCCACTTGCTCTTGAAAGAGGAACAGACTGCCGCGTACAGTGCCGAGATTTGGAAACGCTTCCGCAAATGGGGCGGCGTGCCCACAGGTGCCACCCAGAATGTGAAGGACCTTCTTTCTTCCCCGGAGATCGAAAACATTCTGGAAAACAGCGACTTCATCACGCTGCTGAATCAGGCATCCGGCGACCGCAAAATCCTTTCGGAACGGCTGAACCTCTCCGCAGACCAGCAGAAGTACATCGACAATTCGGAACCGGGCGAAGGACTGCTGATTTTTGAAAATGTGGTGCTTCCGTTCTCAAACCCCATCCCGAAAAACACCCAGCTCTATAAGATCATGACCACCCGGCTCAGCGAGGTGGTGGAGCTATGAGCCTAACGCATTTCAGTTTGTTTTCCGGCATCGGCGGCATCGACCTTGCCGCGGAAGCAGCGGGTTTTACCTCTGTCTGTCAATGCGAGTGGGCGGCGTTTCCCGCCGCTGTGCTGGCAAGCCACTGGCCGGAAGTGCCCCGCTTTCAGGACATCACCACCGTAACAAAGGAGGCTTTCTTTGAAAAAACAGGACTTGAAACCGTTACCCTCATTTCAGGCGGCTTCCCGTGCCAGCCGTTCTCCACCGCAGGGCGGCAGCGCGGCTTCCACGATGAACGCTACCTGTGGCCCGAAATGCTGCGCGTCATCCGGGAATTGCAGCCCCGTTGGGTGCTTGGAGAAAATGTTGCTGGCTTCCTCCGTATGGGGCTCGACAAAACGCTCATTGACTTGGAGCAGGCAGGTTACGATGTTCGGGTTTTCGTATTACCTGCTGCTGCCGTTGGCGCGTGGCACGAACGGAAACGGGTATTCATCATCGGCTCCGCTGCTGCCCACACCCCTTGCCAGCGACACCGGGGATGTGGGCAAGGGGCTGGACATCCAAATCTCTGCGAATGGCAGCTACCGCAAGATGAACAAGAATGGCAAGGCGTGGACGGCGCGGCTTTCCCATGTGGTCTACCGCATGACCCCCACCACACTGGAAAAGCCCTACCTCAACCCGGACTGGGTAGAGTGGCTGATGGGTTTCCCGCGCAAATGGACGGACATTCCCTTTGGGCCAAAGAGCCCGACGACATCCCGCGCCTGACCGAAGATGTGCCAAACCGCAGCAAGCGGATGAAAACGCTGGGCAATGCGGTTTCGCCGCCGCAGGTGTTCCCGATTCTCAAATACATTGCGGACATTGAAACGGGCCGCTGTCCGATGGGAGGTGAAGAACTTTGAAAGAATTGCAGGCAAAAGCCAAAGTCACCCAGACCATGACCCGTGACGGTCTGGTGGTGGAAAATCAGGCGGACGGCACCGTGGAGAACATTTCCAGCCGGGAGACGGAACAGGATTATTCCACGGATGCCGAGGGCAAAGCTGAAAAAATCTTAGAACGGGCCGAGGATGCCAAAGAAAAACACTCTTCCAAGAAGAAAGCGAAAAAGGCAGCAGAAACCGCAGCCACCGCCGAAAGTGAAGATGGTCTGCATGGCTCGGCAGCACGGCTGGAACTGACCGAGGAAGAACGGGCAGACCCGGAGTTGCAGCCGTTCATCCAAAACGCCGAGAAGAAAGCCGACAAGCTGGATTCGGCCCGCGCCGCTCTGCCGAAAAAGCGTGTCCCGGTCAAGGAAAAAGTCTACGATGCCGCCAGCGGCAAGGCAAAATCCACCCTGCGGTTTGAGCAGCAGGACAAAGGCCCGCCCAGCCTGAAACCAAACCCGGCCAGCCGCCCGCTGTCGGAAGCGTTGCTGTTCGCCCATGGAAAAATCCATGAAGTCGAACACGAAAATGTGGGCGTGGAGGGCGGCCACAAAGGTGAAGAACTGGTGGAGCGGCAGACTGCCAAGGCCATCCGCG
>CALDLZ010000064.1 GCA_937915335.1 uncultured Faecalibacterium sp. | reverse complement strand
GTCAGCTCGTCGCCGGTGTAGCTGGGCACCTTGATGTTGGGAATCTTCAGATCCTTCAGCTGGACCAGATTGCGGTCGATCCACTCGCCGTAGGGCTCGCGGCTGGCGTAGAACTCCTTCAGCTTCTCGTCATCCACGACCTCGCCCTTGACAGTATCCACCAGCAGCATTTTGCCGGGACGCAGACGATCCTTCATCAGGATGTTGTCGGGGTCGCAGGGGAGCACGCCCACCTCGGAGGAAAGGATCATCCGGCCATCCTTGGTGATATAATAGCGGCTGGGGCGCAGACCGTTGCGATCCAGCACAGCGCCCACCACGTCACCATCGGAGAAGAGGATGGCGGCGGGGCCGTCCCAGGGCTCCAGCATGGTGGCGTAATACTGATAGAAGTCACGCTTCTTCTGGCTGATGTTCTTGTTGTTCTCCCAGGGCTCGGGGATCGTGATCATCACGGCCAGGGGCAGATCCATGCCGTTCATCACCATGAACTCCAGGGCGTTGTCCAGCATGGCGGAGTCCGAACCCGAGGTGTTGATGATGGGCAGGATCTTGTTCATGTCGTCCTGTAAAATGGGGCTCTCGATGCTCTCCTCACGGGCCAGCATGGCATCGGTGTTGCCCTTGATGGTGTTGATCTCGCCGTTGTGCAGGATAAACCGGTTGGGGTGAGCACGCATCCAGCTGGGGTTGGTGTTGGTGGAGAAGCGGCTGTGCACCATGCCGATGGCGGATTCATAGTCCTCGTCCTGCAAATCAAGGTAGAACAGGCGCAGGTCGTGAACCAGGAACATGCCCTTGTAGACGATGGTGCGGCTGGACAGGCTGGGTACATAGGTGCCGTTGCTGGCCTGCTCAAACACCCGGCGGACGATATAGAGCTTGCGGTCGAAATCAATACCCTTGCTCACACGGGCAGGCTTTTTGATGAAGCACTGCCAGATGGAGGGCATACAGTCCCGGGCCTTCTGGCCCACGGCATCGGGGTTGACAGGCACCTCGCGCCATGCCAGAAACTCAAGACCCTCCTTGCGGGTGACCAGCTCGAACAACTTCATGGCCTGTGCCCGCAGGTGCTCGTTCTGGGGGAAGAAGAACATACCCACGCCGTATTCCCGCTCGTTGCCCAGGCTGATGTTCAGCCCGTCGGCGACCTTGGAGAAGAACTTGTGGCTGATCTGCAGCATGATGCCCACGCCGTCACCGGTCTTGCCCTCGGCATCCTTGCCGGCGCGGTGCTCCAGCCGTTCCACGATGCTCAGTGCGTCGCTGACCGTCTGATGGCTCTTGCGGCCCTTGATGTCCACCACCGCGCCGATGCCGCAGGCATCGTGCTCGAACCGGGGGTCATACAGGCCAAGGGGCGTGGCGTTTTCCGTAAATTGATCCATTGCCTTTCCCATCCTTATCTCTCAAAAAATCCTCTGGGCCGCGGCACAATCCGCAGCCGAACTTTCGCAGGAAACAAAAAAGACGC
>CALDLZ010000063.1 GCA_937915335.1 uncultured Faecalibacterium sp. | reverse complement strand
ACCATGGCGGGGGCGTTTTTTATTATCCGGAGACATTCATATGAAAGATCTGAAGAAACACCTTTCTCTCACAGAACAAGTCGCCCTTCTGGAATCCAGAGGGCTTGTTATTGCCGATAAGAAAGCGGCAGAAGAATTGCTCTATCATGTAAATTATTATCGGCTTTCTGGTTATCTTCATGGGTTCAAGCAGGAAGATAAAGTACATTATCTTCCTGGCACTACGCTGGAGCAGATCAAAGCTCTGTACGATTTTGACCGCAAATTAACTCGTATTCTGATGTTTGCCCTGGAAGATATTGAGGAAACCTTAAAAACAAGGCTTTCCTATTCTCTTACATCTGCCTTTCCTGAAAATCCTCTGATTTATCTTGATAGCTCGCTCTACCGCAATCAATCAGATTTCTTGAAATTTTCCAGCCTATTCTATCACGAACTCAAGAATAACCGGAATCTTCCCTTCATCAAGCATCACATTGAAGAATATGATGGGAACCTTCCCATGTGGGTAGCTGTTGAGATTCTAACGATGGGAAATCTTTCAGCCATTTACAAAAATCTGAAGGGGCCTTATCAGAAAGTATTGGCCCGCAGCTATCATACCGGTCCGATTCAGCTGGAAAGTTGGATTGAAAATCTGACCTTTACCCGAAACCACCTTGCCCATTATATGCGCATCTATGATTTCAACTTTGGTCGTACACCGACCCAATGCAAGCATCACCACCAATATAAGAAAACCAGTGGACGAATATTTAACCAGATCTATATTATGTCATTCCTATATTCAACTCCGACTGAATGGAACAACTATGTCCTCCCCGAAATCAACGGGTTGCTGAAGGAGTATTCCGAATATGTAAAGCTTCCTGCATTGGGATTTCCAGAAGAGTGGGACAATATTTTGACACTTCGTTAATTCCTTTTGCAAAAAGAATCCCCGGCAGCTCTGTACGCCAGAGCCGCCGGGGCCAGATGGGGAATCTGTCGGAGAATAAATCATAGGATAAGAAAACACGCCTGCTGAGCAATTTCATTGTACCATGATCCTGCTCAGCGCACAAGCTGAGGAAACCCATGAAAAAGAAATTTTCTTCTATGCCCGACCCGGATATCCAGGACGCGGTGATCTATGCACGTTACTCTTCCCATTCCCAGCGGGACTGCTCCATTGAGCAGCAGGTGGCGGACTGCGAACTTTTCGCTCATCAAAACGGTCTCCGGGTCGTGAAGGTCTACGCCGATCGGCATCTGTCCGGCACCACCGATAACCGCCCCCAGTTTTAGCAGATGCTGAAGGATGCCGCCCACGGCCACTGGTCCTTCGTGATCTGCTGGAAGATCGACCGGTTCGCCCGCAATCGGTACGATTCCGCCACTTATAAGTATAAGCTCAAAAAGGCTGGTGTTCGGGTCCTCTATGCAAAGGAATCCATTCCAGACGGCCCCGAAGGGATCCTGCTGGAATCTGTTCTGGAAGGTTCTGCCGAGTATTATAGTGCATCTCTTGCGCAAAATATTCGCCGGGGAATGCGGTTTAATGCCGAGAACTGCAAAGTGAATTCCGGGTCTATTCCCTTCGGGTACTGCAAGGGCCCCGATGGCCGTTTTGCGATCCACGAGGCGAACGCGGAGATCGTCCGGGAAATTTTCCGCAAAGCCGCTGCCGGAGTACCTTTTGTAGACATTGCCACTGAGCTGAACAATAAGGGCCTGAAAACCAGCCGCGGCGGACGTTGGAATAAAAACAGTTTTGTCCTGCTAAAAAACGAATCCTATATTGGTGTGTACCACTATTCCGATGTACGCATTGAGGGTGGAATGCCAGTGATCATCGACATGGGCACATTCCTGGCCGCAAATGAGCGGATGAATGCTAATCGCTGCGTTCGGGGCCGCCACCATGATGGCGGGGATTATCTGCTGACCGGGAAGCTGAAGTGTGCACACTGTGGTTCTTATATGATCGGCTTTTCCGGCACCGCAAAGAATGGCGAATCTCATTACTACTATGGCTGCCAGAAGCGGCGGCGGGAGCGGGCTTGTAAAAAGGCCAATGTCCCCCGTGAGTGGATTGAAAAGGTGGTTGTGAAAGCCGCCTTGGACTATGTTCTCCGACCCGATGTGATGGAGTGGATTGCGGATGCCGTGATGGAGTATCAGGAGCGGGAAGCTGCTTCGTCTCAGCTGGCTGCTCTGACTGGAAGAAAATCAGAAGGCCACCGATAATGTGATGAAGGCCATTGAAGCGGGTATCATCACCGCAACCACAAAGCAACGCCTGCTGGATTTAGAAACCAAGGCTCAAGATTTGAAGCGAGCGATCGAGCTAGAGAAGCTGAGCCACGTCCGTCTGGAGCGTGAGCAAATTCTCTATTGGCTGGAGCAGTTTCAGGGTGGCAACTTGCAGAGCCAGGACTTCCGGCGTAAAGTCATCGATACCTTTGTCTCGGTGGTCTACCTGTCCGATGATCACTTAAGAATCGCCTTTAATTATTCCGGTCAAAACCGTTCCGAGGCTGATTTCAACCTTGTAATGGATGCAGAAGCCGCATTCACAGACTATCTAATAAATTCGTTCAGCCTCCCGTTATCTCCACCAAGAATACCAGTATCCGAACCGAGTGCTGGTATTTCTGTTTTATATGATTTTCTTCGGGGGTACTAGCGGCTTTCGTGATCCACCTGCGTCCGGCGCACCAAATGTTCAGAAAAACAGTCGTTTTTGTACGGCTGTCTTTTCTTTATGTCTGTGCTATAATAAAGCTGAATTCGCCTACGCATTGATGAGAGGTGTTGCTTATGTCACTCCATGAACCCATCACTCCCACCCTGCTGGCCGATCCGGAGATCTTCCAGCAGAACCGTCTGCCTGCCCACGCATACTTTGCTGACCAGACCAGCCCGGAAATGCCGCTGACTGTCAGCCTGGACGGCGCGTGGGATTTCCGCTATGCGGAAAACCTCACCGCACCTTTTACCGACTGGGGAGCCCTGACCGTGCCGGGGCTCATCCAGATCCAGAGCCTGAAAAAGCCCGGCCAGCCCTACGGTGCGCCCCACTATGTCAATACTCAGTACCCTTGGGACGGCCATGAAAAGCTGCACCCGGGGGAGATCCCGCAGGAGTACAACCCTATCGGGGAGTACCGCCGCAGCTTCACCCTGCCGGAGCAGTGGATCGGCTGCTATCTCCGCCTGAACGGTGCCGACAGCGCCGCCGCAGTGTGGTGCAACGGCGTCTATATCGGCTACACTGAGGACACTTTTACCCCTGCCGAATTTGATATGACCAAGGCGGTCCATCCGGGCGAAAACGAGCTGACCGTGCAGGTCTACCGCTTCTGCTCTGGTAGCTGGCTGGAGGATCAGGACTTCTGGCGGATGAGTGGCCTGTTCCGCTCGGTGGAGCTGTTCACCAAACCTGAACTTCACCTTGAGGATGCCTTTGTGAAGCAGGACTTTGCGGAGGACTTTTCCAGCGTGAAGGTCACCTTTGATTGCAAAGTCAGCGGTACGGGCCGGGTGTCCGTGGTGTTCAACGGGCAGGAGCAGTCCGCCAAGGTGGGCGAGCCTGCCGAGTATGACGGCGGCGTGGTGCTCGGCAAAGGCCAAGCCGACCCGGACGTGGAGCCGGATGTACAGGACGTTTCCTTCACCTTTGTTGTGGAGCATCCTGCCCTATGGAGTGCCGAACAGCCAAACCTTTACACAGCAGAGATCGCCCTGCTAAACGAGGGCGTGATGATAGAGCGCACCGAGCTGAAGGTCGGCCTGCGCAAATTTGAACTGAAGGATAAACAGATGCTTCTGAACGGCAAGCGCGTCGTGTTCAAGGGCGTGAACCGCCATGAGTGGAGCTGCAAGACCGGCCGCACGGTTTCCCATGAGGAAATGCGCTGGGACGTGGAAAACCTCAAGACGCACAACGTCAATGCTGTCCGCACCAGCCACTATCCCAACGACCCGTATTTCTTACAGCTGTGCGATGAATACGGCCTGTATGTGATCGGGGAGACAAACCTTGAGACCCACGGCACCTGGCAGAAGCTGGGGGCGGACGGCTCCGATGAGTGGACCCTGCCTGGGGATCGCCCTGAGTGGCGGGAAAATGTGCTGGCCCGCGCCGAAGCCATGCTGGAGCGGGACAAAAATCACCCGGCGATCCTGATCTGGTCCTGCGGCAATGAGAGCCACGGCGGCAAGACCCTGTGGGAAATGAGCGAATACTTCCGCAGGGCTGACCCCAGCCGCCTGGTGCATTACGAGGGTGTTTTCTGGGATCGGCGTTACCCCGCAACCTCCGATATGGAGAGCCAGATGTATACCCCGGTGGCGGAGATCAAAAAGTTTTTGGTGGAGCATCGGGAAAAGCCCTTTATCATGTGCGAGTACAGTCACGCCATGGGCACCTCCAACGGAGGCATCACCGATTACACTGAGTATGCCTACGAGGAGCCGTTGTATCAGGGCGGTTTCATCTGGGAGTACATTGACCATGGCATTGAGATAACCGGCCCGGACGGCAAACCCGGCTTTGCCTATGGCGGCGACTTCGGCGACCGCCCCACCGACCGGGAATTCTGCATCGATGGCCTTGTTCTGCCTGACCGCCGCAATACCCCCAAGATGGACGCGGTGGAGGCCGCTTACGCACCCTTCAGGATCACCCTGACTGAAACGGAAGCGGTTGTGGAAAACCGCACACTGTTTACCGACCTGAACGCCTATGATCTGGTGTTCACCTCGTCGGTCAACGGGAAGCAGGAACGGAAAGCCGTTCTGCGTACTGCCTGTGCCCCCGGTGAGACGGTGAAAATCCCATTCCCATTTGCTCTGCCGGAATGTGGCCTTGCCTGCATGACGGTGACCGTCGTTCAGCGGGAAGCGGTGCCCGGTGTGCCTGCCGGGTATGAAGCAGCCTTCGGGCAGGTGTGGCATAAGTATGCTGAAGCCCGCTTGACCCTGCCCGCCCCTCAGCTGGTGGAAATGGATTACAACATTGGTGTGAAAGGCGAGGGGTTCGAGTACATTTTTGGCCGGGGCAAGGGCCTGGTGTCCATCCGGTACAACGGTGTGCAGCTGCTGGATGACACCGTACACCCCAACTTCTGGCGCGCGCCCACCAACAATGACGAGGGCTGTGCGGAACCTTTTGCATTTGCACAGTGGAAAACGGCGGGCCTGTACGCCCGGTGCGATGGACTGACCGCAGAACAGCGAGGGGGATTTGTCATCATCCACGCAAACGATCTGCTGCCGGACGGCCAGACGCTGTCCATGGAGTTTGCAATCGACGGTGCAGGCCGCTGTGATATCACCATGACCTGGCAGGGTGAGAAAACAGAGCTGCCGGAGTTTGGTCTGCTCTTCCCGCTGCGCCGGGAGCTGACTGAGGTCTCTTATCTGGGCTTTGGCCCTCGTGAGACAGTGTCTGACCGAACTGTGGGCGGCAAGATGGGGGCATGGAGCTATCATGTCCGGGAGGATTTTGCCCAGTACAGCCCGGTCTACCCGCAGGAGTGCGGCAGCCGAACCGGTGTATATAAAGCTGATGTGGCCGGCGGCATTCCGGGGATCTGCTTCGCCAGCGACAGCGGCATGACCTTCTCGGCCTTGCCTTACACGCCCCATGAACTGGAAAGCGCCCGCCATCTCTATGAGCTGCCCCGGGATGACTCCAAGACCGTTGTGCGGTGTGCGCTCTTCCAGCGCGGTGTTGGTGGAGACAACAGCTGGGGTGCAAAGCCGCACGAGAACGCCTGCTTTGCGGTGGAAAAGGGAACGAAGTTCTGCTTCTCTATCCAAAAGGAAGAGTAAAGAAAACAGCAGAGCAGTGGCGCAATCCTGCTGAATGGGGAGAAATGACGATGAAACACAAAAAACTATTTGACTTACAACGATATGCAGCGCTGGCCCGGCAGGCTGTTGCCGAGGGCGTTGTCCTGCTCCGCAACGAGGACGGTGCTTTGCCACTGGCGGAGGGTAGCCGGGTGGCTCTGTTTGGCCGGGCGCAGTACCATTACTATAAGAGCGGCACCGGTTCCGGCGGTATGGTGAACACCAGCCGAGTGGTAGGCATCCGGGAAGCACTGGAAGCACCCGGCGGCTACCGCTGTGACCCGGAGGTGGGGGATACTTATGCCGCGTGGCTGGCCGACCACCCTTATGAGATGGGCAGCGGCTGGGCGCAGGAGCCCTGGTTCCAGCAGGAGATGCCATTGGAGGAAGAGCTGGTCTCTGCTGCTGCAAAGCGCAGCGATGCCGCCATCGTGATCATCGGGCGGACAGCGGGGGAGGATCAGGACAATGCCGATGCCCCCGGCAGCTTCCGCCTGACCGAAGAGGAAGAACGGATGCTGGAATTGGTCTGCCGCCACTTTGCGCGCAGCATCGTCTTGCTTAATGTGGGCAACATCATTGATATGCGCTGGGTGGAACAGTATAAGCCCTCGGCGGTCCTTTATGTCTGGCAGGGCGGCCAGGAGGGCGGTTTGGGCGTGCTGGATGTTCTGACCGGCGCGGTCAGCCCCAGCGGCAGGCTCAGCGACACCATTGCCCGCAGCATTGCGGACTACCCGGCGGCGAAACACTATGGCGATGAAGCCCGCAACTTTTATACCGAGGATATCTACGTCGGTTACCGCTACTTCGAGACCTTTGCCCCGGAAGTTGTGCTCTATCCCTTCGGTTTTGGCCTGAGCTACACCACTTTTGATAAAACGCTGAACAGTTGGGATGAAACGGTCAGCGGGATCACTGCTGTGGTCACTGTGACCAATACCGGCAGGGTGCCCGGCAAGGAAGTCGTTCAGCTGTACCTCGGTGCCCCGCAGGGCAGGCTGGGCAAGCCCGCCCGGGCGCTGGCGGCCTTTGGTAAAACAAGGACCCTTGCTCCCGGCGAGCGTGAGACCCTGTTTCTGTCCTGCCCATGGAAGGCCCTTGCCAGTTACGATGACGGCGGCGTGACTGGTCACCGTTCGGCGTGGGTGCTGGAAGCGGGAGAATATGCGTTCTACCTCGGCGGTGATGTGCGCCACGCCGAAAAAGTGTTCTCTGTTACCTGTCCGGAACGGGTGGTGGAGCAGCTGGAGGAGGCCAACGCCCCCGTGCAGGCCTTTGAGCGCCTGCGCCCCAGGAAAAACAGGGCGAAAGTTTATGAGCCGGTGCCGCTGGCAGCCATTGATCAGCGCACCCGCCGTGCCGAACATCTGCCCGCAAGCCGCCCTTGCACCGGGGATAGCGGCCTGCGGTTGTGGGACGTGGCCGACGGCAAGGCCACGATGGAAGCCTTCCTCGACCAGTTGACCGATGCTGAGCTCTGCACGCTGGTGCGGGGCGAGGGCATGAACTCTCCCCGAGTGACCCCGGGTACTGCCGGTGCCATCGGCGGGGGAAACGATGCCTTGCCGCACTATGGTCTGCCCGCCGCCCGCTGTTCCCGCCGCCCCCCCGGCCCCCGGGTGGATTGG
>CALDLZ010000062.1 GCA_937915335.1 uncultured Faecalibacterium sp. | reverse complement strand
CTGCCGGAAGGCTTCATGGACACCATGAATGCCCCCTCGCCTAACGTCATGAATAAGCTGCAGCGCTGCGTGCTGGGCCTGTATTCCTACGATGAGCACGCCGAGGATCTGAGTCTGGAGAATATCCTGAACCAGAGCATCAACCTGATCGCCAGTATGCCCACCATGATGGTGAACGCCTACCAGATGAAGCGCCGCTATTATGATAAGCAGAGCATGTTCTTCCACATGCCCAAGCCCGGCCAGAGCACGGCGGAGCATATCCTGAGCACCTACCGTCCCGACCAGAAGTTTACCCATGAGGAAGCCAAGCTGTTGGATATGTGCCTGTTGGTCCATGCCGACCACGGCGGCGGCAACTGCTCCACCTTTACCACCCGTGTACTGTCCTCCTCGGGCACCGATACCTACTCGGCCATTGCAGCCGCCATCGGCGCGCTGAAGGGCCCCAAGCATGGTGGTGCCAACTTGATGGTCAACCGTCAGCTGCAGGATATCCTCAAGCATGTGGAGCACCCGGAGGATGATGACGAGGTGCGCGAGTACCTGCGCCGCATCCTGCGCAAACAGGCAGGCGACGGTTCCGGTTTGATCTATGGTATGGGCCATGCGGTCTATACCATGAGCGACCCCCGTGAAGTCATTCTGAAGGAGCGGGCAAAGCACCTGGCTTATGAAAAGGGCTTTGAGGAAGAGTACAACATGCTGTGCAGCATCGAGCGGCTGGCCCCCGGCATCTTTGCCGAGGAAAAGGGCAGCAGCAAGCCGGTCTGCGCCAATGTGGACCTGTTCAGCGGCCTGATCTACAATATGCTGGGCATCTCTGAAGATATCTATACCCCGCTGTTCGCCATTGCCCGTGTGCCGGGCTGGTGCGCTCACCGGGTGGAGGAAGTTGTCTTTGCCAACCGGATCATCCGGCCTGCCTATAAGTATCTGGGCGTGCGCCAGAAATATAAACCAATCGAGGAACGTTGATGGAAATTTTGCTTGTACCGATCTTCATTCTTGGCAGTGTGCTGGCCATTGGCCGCGGACTCGACCTTGCTCTCTGGACAGATTACGAGACGGGTCTGTGCACCGTGGGCTCTGTCTGGCTGCGGTATAGCATCCTGTGGGTGATGCTGGCGGCCGGTGTGCTCATGGCCCGGAAAATGGCCAAGGCCCCGGGTGCCCTGCATTGCAGTTTCAAGCCCCTGGGTGTGACCGCGGCATTGGCCGGGGCCTTTGTGGGCTTTGCCGGTGCGGCACGACTGCTCTTTGGCCTGACCGGTATCGGTGCCGTGGTGCGGGCTGCTCTGGAGCTGGTGTGCGGCTTCTGGTTTGCATCGCTGGCAAAGAGCTGGCTGCGCAAAGGGGAGTACCGGCTGCCCAGCCAGAGCATGACCCCGGCGGTGCTGGGCACGGCGGTGTTTTACTGGGGCGTGCTGAGCCGCTTTATGGAGAACAGCTCCAGCTGGCACCGGGTGGAACCCACCGCGATGATCTGGCAGATGCTGGCCGCGCTCGTGTTCCTGGCCGCACTGATCCGTGCCCTCTGGCTGCCGGAGACCGCAACCGGCCGCCAGCTCTGCGAGGCCGGTGTGGGAGCCTTTCTGCTCTGCTTCTGCTGGGAGCTGCCCAGGGTGCTGGTGATGCTGTTCCACGGCATCACGGCGGCAGACCTGCCCGAAGTTCTGTTCGGCTTTGGCATGTGCAGCATCGGCGCGCTGGGGATCTTTACGGTGGCAATGGTCGTGGCAAGCGATGGCGTGCCCGCTGGTTCCCGTCATGCTGTTGGCTGAATTGCTGAAAAGATTCCCATAAAATCTGTAAAAATCGTACAAAAACAAAAAAGTATGAAATAACCTTGTTAATTTTTTGGCAGGCACTTGAAGGTTTCCGCAATTTGGTCTATAATAAAGCTACCGTGATTATTATCCGATAAAAGGGTAAGAACATTTAGGAGGTACTATTAACATGGCTGTTAGAGTTGCTATCAATGGTTTTGGTCGTATTGGCCGTCTGGCATTCCGTCAGATGTTTGATGCTGAGGGTTACGAGGTCGTCGCTATCAACGACCTGACCAGCCCCAAGATGCTGGCTCACCTGCTGAAGTACGATACCGCTCAGGGTTCCTTCTGCGGCAAGATCGGCGAGGGCAAGCACACTGTCGAGGCTACCGAGGATTCCATCATCGTCGACGGCAAGGAGATCAAGATCTACGCTGTTAAGGACGCAAAGGATGCTCCCTGGGGCGAACTGAACATCGATGTCGTTCTGGAGTGCACCGGCTTCTACACCAGCAAGGAGAAGAGCATGGCTCACATCCAGGCAGGCGCTAAGAAGGTCGTTATCTCTGCTCCCGCAGGCAATGATCTGAAGACCATCGTCTACTCCGTCAACGAGAAGACCCTGACCAAGGAAGATCAGGTCATCTCCGCTGCTTCCTGCACCACCAACTGCCTGGCTCCCATGGCCGACACCCTGAACAAGACCTACCCCATCGTTTCCGGTATCATGACCACCGTTCATGCTTACACCGGCGACCAGATGATCCTGGATGGTCCTCAGCGCAAGGGCGATCTGCGTCGTGCTCGTGCTGGCGCACAGAACATCGTTCCCAACACCACCGGTGCTGCTAAGGCTATCGGCCTGGTCATCCCCGAGCTGAACGGCAAGCTGATTGGCTCTGCTCAGCGTGTGCCTGTTCCCACCGGTTCTACCACCATCCTGGTTGCCGTTGTCAAGGGCAAGGATGTCACCAAGGAGTCCATCAATGCCGCTATGAAGGCTGCCGCTTCTGAGTCCTTCGGCTACAACGAGGATCTGATCGTCTCCTCCGATGTCATCGGCATGCGTTATGGCTCTCTGTTCGACGCTACCCAGACCATGGTCGCTAAGATCGACGACGACACCTATCAGGTTCAGGTCGTGTCTTGGTACGACAACGAGAACTCCTACACCTCTCAGATGGTTCGTACCATTAAGTACTTCGCTGAGAACTGCTGATTGGAGCTTTTCCTAAAGCTGAATTAAGCTAATTACGCCCCGTCTCTTGCTGTGAAGTGAGAGACGGGGCGCTTTTGTTTGTGTCCTTCTCTTTGTCTCAAGAACACAGGGAGAATGGGGAAGCGGCAATGACGGACAGCAGACACAACAGCACAAAAAGAAATCCCCTTTTCCACCCGGATGGATGTAGAAGGGGATCTTTATAAGCTTCAGAAATGCGCTTTACTTCGCACCGCGCTGGCCGAACACAACGCCGACGGTCTTGAGCAGGATCTTGATGTCCTCCCAGATGGTCCAGTTGTCGATGTACTGGACATCCAGCTTGACCACGTCCTCAAAATCCTCAATGTTGCTGCGGCCGCTGACCTGCCACAGACCAGTGATGCCGGGCTTCATGGACAGGCGGCGCTTATGGTGGCTCTCGTACTGCCTATACTCATCCAGCGTCGGGGGGCGGGTGCCCACCAGGCTCATAGAGCCCATCA
>CALDLZ010000061.1 GCA_937915335.1 uncultured Faecalibacterium sp. | reverse complement strand
GAGTATAATACCACATCCCTGCCCTTTTGGCAACCCCTTTTTTCACTTTTTTCGCCTGTTTTTTCTCGCTTTGACTTTTTGACTAGTTTTTCGACATTATTTGTTCTTTTGATTGACATATACCATTTCGAGCAGATCCCAGAGCAATTTTCTCCTATATAATAAGGTATTCCTTCATCTAAACTTCTAGGGAAGTATACACTTCCGGGGATATTACACACCGGAATGCAAACACTTTCTTCGCACAGTTTGTCAAGAGCTTTGGCCTCAAATTTTGCTCCAAGATTCTCTGCTCAATTTTGTCGAAACCGCCAAAACACAAAATGTAGTGGTTTCTCCATTGACATATCACTAAATAGTGATATGATAGAAGCACATCAATTGAACGCATCTCAATGTTAATTTGCGGGCGGCTCTTGCGGAAGAGACGCCCGTTTGACCTGCAAACAGATAGAACGACGGAGGAACACTATGAAGATCATCAAGCGCAACGGTTCGGAAGTCCCATTTGATATCACCAAGATCATCACTGCTGTCACCAAGGCCAGTGATTCGGTCAGCCGCAAGAGCAGCCTGACCCAGGAGCAGATCCTTTCCATCGCCAACGATGTCACGGAGCAGTGCCAGGCACTGAACCGTGCCGTCAGCGTGGAAGAGATCCAGGATATGGTGGAGAACAAGCTGATGGACATCCAGGCCCATGATGTAGCCCGTCACTATATCACTTATCGCTATGTGCAGAGTCTGAAGCGTCAGACCAACACCACCGACGAGCGCATTCTGAGCCTGATCGAGTGCCAGAATGAAGAGGTCAAACAGGAGAACGCCAACAAGAACCCCACCGTAAACAGCGTCCAGCGTGACTACATGGCCGGTGAGATCTCCAAAGACCTGACCGCCCGCCTGCTGCTGGATCCTGAGATCGTCAAGGCACACAACGAGGGCCTGATCCACTTCCACGATTCCGACTACTTTGCCCAGCACATGCACAACTGTGATCTGGTCAACCTGGAGGATATGCTGCAGAACGGCACCGTCATCTCCGGCACCTATATTGAAAAGCCTCACAGCTTCTCCACTGCCTGCAACATTGCCACCCAGATCATCGCGCAGGTGGCTTCCAACCAGTATGGCGGCCAGAGCATCAGCCTGACCCATCTGGCTCCCTTCGTGGATGTCTCCCGTAAGAAGATCGCCGCTGAGGTCGAGGCTGAGATGGAGGGGCTGGATGTTTCTGCCGAGCGCAAAAAGGAGATCGTTGAGCGCCGCCTGCGCAACGAGATCAACCGCGGCGTTCAGACGATCCAGTATCAGGTCGTGACCCTGATGACCACCAACGGTCAGGCTCCCTTCATCACCGTGTTCATGTATCTGGGCGAGGCCCGCAACGCACAGGAGAAGGCCGACCTCGCCATCATCATTGAGGAGACCATCCGTCAGCGTTATCAGGGCGTGAAGAACGAGGCCGGTGTCTGGATCACCCCCGCCTTCCCCAAGTTGATCTATGTGCTGGAGGAGGATAACATCCGTCCTGGCACTCCTTACTATTACCTGACCGAGCTGGCCGCCAAATGTACCGCCAAGCGGATGGTGCCCGACTACATCTCCGAGAAGAAGATGCTCGAGCTCAAGGTGGACAAAAACGGTGAGGGCCACTGCTATACCTGCATGGGCTGCCGCAGCTTCCTGACCCCCTATGTTGATCCCGAGACCGGCAAGCCCAAATACTATGGCCGCTTCAATCAGGGTGTCGTCACCATCAATCTGGTGGACGTGGCCCTTTCCTCCGGCGGCAACTTCGAGAAGTTCTGGAAGATCTTCGATGAGCGTCTGGCTCTCTGCCACAAGGCACTGCAGGCACGTCATCAGCGTCTGATGGGCACCCCCAGCGATGCCGCCCCCATTCTGTGGCAGTACGGTGCGCTGGCCCGCCTGAAGAAGGGCGAAAAGATCGACAAGCTGCTCTTCGGCGGTTACTCCACCATCAGTCTGGGCTATGCCGGCCTGTATGAGTGCGTAAAGTATATGACTGGCAAGAGCCACACCGATGCCGGTGCCAAGCCTTTTGCTTTGAGCGTGATGCAGCACATGAATGACAAGTGCAACGAGTGGAAGAAGGCCGAGAACATGGATTACTCCCTCTATGGCACCCCGCTGGAATCCACCACCTATAAGTTTGCAAAGTGCCTGCAGAAACGGTTCGGCATCGTGCCCGGCATTACCGACAAGAACTATATCACCAACAGCTATCATGTCCATGTGTCGGAGCAGATCGATGCCTTCACCAAGCTCAAGTTTGAGAGCGAGTTCCAGGAGCTGTCCCCGGGCGGTGCCATCAGCTATGTGGAAGTGCCCAACATGCAGGACAATCTGGAGGCCGTGATGAGCGTGCTGCAGTTCATCTACGACAACATCATGTACGCCGAGTTGAACACCAAGTCCGACTACTGCCAGTGCTGCGGCTACGACGGCGAGATCAAGATCGTCGAGGATGACGGTAAGCTGGTGTGGGAGTGCCCCAAGTGCGGCAACCGTGATCAGAACAAACTGAACGTTGCCCGCCGCACCTGCGGTTATATCGGAACCCAGTTCTGGAACCAGGGCAGAACGCAGGAAATCAAGGATCGGGTGCTGCATCTGTGATGAACTACGCAACCATCAAATATTACGACATCGCCAACGGCCCGGGGGTGCGCACCAGCATCTTTGTTTCGGGCTGCCGTCACCACTGTCCGGGCTGCTTCAACGAGGTAGCATGGGATTTCGGATACGGCCAGCCCTTTGACAAGGCCGTGCGCAACAAGGTATTCGCCTCCTGCCAGCCCGACTATATCGCGGGCATCTCCCTGCTGGGCGGCGAGCCTTTTGAACCCGAGAATCAGCGGGAGCTGCTGCCCTTCGTGCGCAACTTCAGGGCGCTGTATCCCAATAAGACTGTCTGGTGCTACTCCGGCTACACCTGGGAGCAGCTTACCGGCAGCGTTCCCTGCCCTGCCCGGTGCGAAGTGACCGACGAGCTGCTGGGCCTGCTGGATGTGCTGGTGGATGGCCGCTTTGTGGAAGCCCAGCACGATATCTCTCTGCGCTTCCGGGGTAGCTCCAACCAGCGCCTGCTGGACGTGCCCAAGAGCCTTGCCGCCAATTCTCCCGTCTGGTGGGAGGATGAGCAGGTGTTCGCGACGCACTCTATGTAATAAAGAATAACCCTCTCCGTCATCGCTGTGCGATGCCACCTCTCCCAAAGGGCGAGGCTATGCTGCCTTTATCCTAGGCCAGCAATAGGCTCCCCCTTCGGGGGAGCTGGCAAAGCCGTCAGGCTTTGACTGAGAGGGTTATTTTATCTTGAGCTCACCATATCCTCAATGACCCCAAGGAAGTCCTCACCATAGTGGGCGGCCTTCTTTTCACCGACACCGGTGATATTGAGCAGCTCGTCCATGCTCAGGGGCTTTTTCTGGGCCATCTGGCGAAGAGTGGAATCGTTGAACACCATATAGGCGGGGATCTTCTGCTTTGCAGCCAGCCGCTTGCGCAGGGCATAGAGGGCCGCCAGCAGCTTCTCGTCTGCTTCGCTGAGGGGTTCCTCATCGGTACGGCGGCGGGCAGCCGATGCCAGCCGCTTTGCGCTGGACGCGGCCCGCTGGCGGGCCAGCGCCGCATGCTCTTCCACCTGTTCAGCGGCCTGTGCGGCCATCAGACAGTTGGAGCAGTTCTCGCACTTCTGGGGAGCCGCTTCGCCAAAATAGCTCAGCAGATATCCCCGCAGGCAGCGCGGCGTGGTGGAGTAGAACGTCATGTACTTGAGCCGTTCCTCAGCCTTGCGGGCTGCCTCGGCTTTTACATCGGCGGGCAGCCCGTTGTCCGCTTCCAACTCCTTTTCAATAAAGAAGCGCACCGTCCGCACATCGGTGCCGGAATAGAGCAGGGTGCACCGGGCAGGTTCACCATCACGGCCCGCGCGGCCCGCCTCCTGATAATAGCTCTCCAGATCCTTGGGCATATTATAATGGATAACGAACCGGACATTGGGCTTATCGATGCCCATGCCAAAGGCGTTGGTCGCCACCATGATCTGCACCCGATCATAGAGGAAATCGTCCTGATTCTTCCGCCGGGTATCGGCATCCAGCTTGGCGTGGTAGGCCGCCGCCCGGATGCCCCGGCTCTGGAGCAGGCGGGCAGTCTCATCCACCTGCCGGGTGGTGCTGCAATAGATGATGCCCGCGTTGTCCCGCTCCTTGAGCACGAGGTCCAACAGGACCTTTGGCTTCTCGCTGGGCAGCGCCTTGCGGGTGGCGAAGTAGAGGTTGGGCCGGTCGAAGCTGGTGGTCACCTCATAGGGCGTGTGGAGGTCCAGATTGGTGCGGATATCCTCCCGCACACGTGCCGTGGCGGTGGCCGTAAAGGCTCCCACTACCGGGCGCCTGGGCAGGCTGTCCACAAACGTCTTAATGCGCAGATAGCTGGGGCGGAAGTCCTGTCCCCACTGGCTGATGCAGTGGGCCTCGTCCACTGTTACCATGCTGATCTCCCGCTCCTGTGCAAACCGCTGGAAGCCCGGCATTTCCAGCCGCTCCGGTGCCACATAGATAATTTTATACCATCCATCCCGGGCACGGCGGAGCATCAGGGCCTTCTGGTTGTCAGTCAGGCTGTTGTTGAGGAAAGCCGCCGCCACACCGGCCTGCACCAGCGCGCCGACCTGATCCTTCATCAGGCTGACCAGCGGCGAGACCACAATGGTGATGCCCGGCAGCAGCAGGGCCGGCACCTGATAGCAGATGGACTTGCCCGCGCCCGTGGGCATCACGGCCAGCACATCCTGCCCTGCCAGCAGCCGGGAGACGATCTCCTCCTGCCCGGGGCGGAAGCTGTCATAGCCAAAGACTTTTTTCAGAATACTATGCGGACTCTCCATGGTTCCTCCTATCCGTACAAAACCTCTCCATCATTGCTTCGCACTGACGGCCCTCCTCGCAGGAGAGGCAAGCCCCGGATAAGAGGCTGCCTGAGAGATCTGCAACTTAATCAGTATACCACAACTTCCCCTGCAATTGTAAAACATCTCTGACATTTCCCGTGTTTGATAGAATTTCCTGCACAAAAATGCTATAATATGGGTACATATCTCCATCCCGGCTGTTGTCTTGTGCATCTGCCGGAAAAGAGCAAAAGGAGTATTTACTATGGCTCAGAAACTGATCACCTTTGCCATTCCGTGTTACAACTCGGCGGCATATATGCGCCACTGCATCGAGACCCTGCTCTCCGCCGGGGAACAGGCCGAGATCATTCTGGTGGACGATGGTTCCACCAAGGATGACACCCCCGCCATCTGCGACGAGTACGCCGCCAAGTATCCCACCATCGTCAAGGCCATCCATCAGGAAAACGGCGGCCACGGCGAGGGTGTGAATCAGGGCATCCGCAACGCTATCGGCCTGTATTACAAGGTCGTGGACAGCGACGACTGGCTGGACGAAGCCGCCCTCAGGACGGTGCTGGCCAAGCTGACCACGCTGGTGGCCCGTGGCACCGCGCCCGACCTGATGATCTGCAACTATGTCTACGAGCATGTGGAGGACAACACCAGCCACACCGTGCGCTACACCAACGTGTTCCCCCAGAACCGCCTGTTCAGCTGGATACACGTCGGTCACTTCCGCCCGGATCAGAACCTGCTGATGCACTCGGTCATGTACCGCACCCAGGTGCTGCGGGACTGCGGCATGGTGCTGCCCAAGCACACCTTCTATGTGGATAACATCTTCGTTTACCAGCCCCTGCCATTCGTCAAGAGCATGTATTATATGGACCTTGACCTCTACCGCTACTTCATCGGCCGCGCCGACCAGAGCGTGAACGAGAGCGTCATGGTCAAGCGGGTAGACCAGCAGCTGCGGGTGACCCGCCACATGATCGACTGTCAGGACCTGGATGCCCTCAAGGGCCAGAAGAAGCTGCGCAGCTACATGCTGCACTACCTGTCCATGATGATGGCTGTCAGCGATATCTTCCTGCTGCTGGACGGCAGCGATGCCGCAAGGCAGAAGAAGAACGAGCTGTGGGCCTACCTCAAGGCGCACACCAGTACCGGGGTCTACCGCTCCATCCGTTACGGCTTTGGCGGCGTGACCAACCTGAAAGTTCCTAAGGGTGACAAGATCGTACTGGGCGGTTACCGCATCGCCCAGCGGATCTTTAAGTTCAATTAACCCTGGAATCATCCTTTATACAGAAAAAATCCGCTGCACAGCGTAATAACCGTGCAGCGGATTTTGCTTTCTCTTATCTCAGAACGATTTCGCCATTCTCGGCATCCACGGTCAGGGTGGAGCCGGAGACAAGGGAACCGTCGATGACCTTCTCAGCGGCGGGGTCCTCCACAGCCTTGCGGATGGTACGGCGCAGGTCACGGGCACCAAACTTGCCGCCCTGGCTCTTGTGCACCAGTGCTGCCAGTGCCGCCGGGGTATAGCTGTATGCAATGCCCTTGGCCTCCATGCTGGGCTTGTACTCGTCCAGCATCAGGGCGGCGATGCCCTGCAGCGTCTCTTCGCTCAACGGCTTGAAGGTGATGACCTCGTCCACACGGCCCAGGAACTCGGGGCGCAGGAACTGGCTCAGAGCCTTGCGGCTCTTTTCCTCGTTTCGCTCCTCCTCGCTGCGGTTGAAGCCCAGGCTTGCGGTGGTCTGGTCACTGCTGCCAGCATTGGAGGTCATGCAGATGACCGTGTTGGAGAAATCCACGGTGCGGCCCTGGGCATCGTTGATCTTGCCCTCGTCCAGGATCTGCAGCAGGATGTTCATCACATCGGGGTGCGCCTTTTCGATCTCGTCAAACAGCACCACGCTGTACGGACGGCGGCGCACTTTCTCGGTCAGCTGACCGGCTTCCTCGTAACCCACATAGCCCGGAGGCGAACCGATCATGCGGGAGACGGCGTATTTCTCCATATACTCGCTCATATCCAGACGGATGAGCGGGTCGGGACCGTCAAAGAGCTGGTTTGCCAGCTGCTTCACCAGCTCGGTCTTGCCCACGCCGGTGGGGCCCACAAAGATGAAGCTGGCCGGACGGCGGCGGCCCGACAGGTCGGCACGGCTGCGCTTGACGGCCTGCGCCACCAGATGCACCGCATCGTCCTGACCGATGATCTTCTTTTTCAGCTCCGTTTCCAGATTGGCCAGCTTGGCGTACTCGGTCTCCCGGATCTTCACCGCCGGAATTCCCGTCCACAGCTCGATGACCTTGGCCACATCATCCATAGTCACCTTGATCTCCCCGGCAGCAGCCTGCTTGGCAGGCAGCTCCCGTTCCAACTGGGCAATGCGGGTCTTACGCTCGGCCACACGCTCGTAGTCGATGGGCTCGTTCACGTCGGCGGTTTCCATATCGGCTTCTTCCTGCTTCAGGGCATCCAGCTCCTTCTGCATGGTCAGGTACTCGGAGATGACCGGGTGGGCCAGATTACAGCAGGCGCAGGCCTCGTCCAGCAGGTCGATGGCCTTATCGGGCAGGTAGCGGTCGGTGATATACCGCTCGCTCAAAGTGACGGTAGCGCTCAGCACGTCGGCGGGCACCTGCACATGGTGGTGCTCCTCGTAGTAGTGCTTGATCCCATTCATCACCGCCAGCGTGTCGGAGACACTGGGTTCCTCCACCCGCACAGGCTGGAAGCGGCGCTCCAGGGCCTGATCCTTCTCGATATACTTGCGGTACTCGTTGAAGGTCGTGGCACCGATGACCTGGATCTCACCGCGGGAGAGGGCGGGCTTCAGGATGTTGCCCGCGTTCATAGCCCCCTCACTCTCACCGGCAGAGGTAATGGTGTGGATCTCGTCAATGAACAGGATGACATTGCCCGCCGCTTTGACCTCGCTCAGCAGGCCCTTGACCCGCTGCTCGAACTGGCCGCGGAACTGGGTGCCTGCTACGAGGCTGGTCAGATCGAGCAGGAAAATTTCCTTATCCTGCAGGCCCGCCGGCACCTGCCCCTTTGCAATGCGCTCGGCAATGCCCTCGGCGATGGCCGTCTTACCGACACCGGCTTCACCGATAAGGCAGGGGTTGTTCTTCTGGCGGCGGCTTAAAATCTGGATGGTACGGTAAATTTCACGGTCACGGCCGATGATATCATCCAGCTTGCCTTCCCGGGCCTTGCGGGTCAGGTTCTCACAGTAGGTATCCAGGAACTTGCGGCGGGGCGGCTTTTTGTCCTTTTTGCCCGCCTTCTTCTCATTTTTGCCGTTCTGGGTTCCGCCGTTGACCCCCAGCGGGAAAGTCGCGCTGGAGCCGGGCACAAGGTCGCTGTCCTCGTCGCCGTCCTGCTGGTTCATTCCCATCATCATGGAGAAGGGGTTCATGTTGCTCATATCCCCCATCTCCTGCACCATGTTTTCCATCCGGTCTTCCATGGCATCCATGTCCTCGTCGGACATGCCGAACTGCTTCATCAGATCATCGACCGGCTTGATATGCAGTTCCCGGGCACAGTGCAGGCAGTACCCTTCATTTTTCATCTGGCCATTCTCCATCCGCTGGATAAAGATAATGGCAGGTCGCTTCTGGCATCGAATGCAGACCATTGTTCCTCCTTTTCCCTCCCCGCTCAGACAAACGGGTTGAACACATTGAATACTTTATAGTAAAGGCTGCCGCTCATCACCGTGTCGTTGAGCACGGTGAGATTGCCGCCGGTAATGACGATCAGAGCCCAGACCACGCAGAGCACCAGATAGATGTCCACAAGGCTGGCAATACCGCCCACGC
>CALDLZ010000060.1 GCA_937915335.1 uncultured Faecalibacterium sp. | reverse complement strand
GGGCATCATCATGGTCATCAACCAGAAGTTCTTTATCAGCGGCTTCAAAGGTTTGATTCACCGCGCGCCCAATATGGACACGCTGGTGGCGCTGGGCTCCTCGGCAAGCTTTATCTGGAGCACCTACGCTCTGTTCGCCATGACCCGTGCCCAGGTGGACGGCAATGACGAGCTGGTCATGCACTATATGATGGAGTTCTACTTTGAATCGGCGGCCATGATCCTGACCCTCATCACCGTGGGCAAGATGCTGGAAGCCCGCTCCAAGGGCAAAACCACCGATGCCCTCAAGAGTCTGATGAAGCTGGCTCCCAAAACCGCCACCCTGCTGCGGGATGGTGCGGAAGTGACCGTGCCGATCGCGCAGGTGAAGAAGGGCGATGTCTTTGTGGTGCGTCCCGGCGAGAACATCCCCGTGGACGGTACCGTGCTGGAGGGCAGCAGCGCCGTGAACGAGAGCGCCCTGACCGGTGAGAGCATCCCCGTGGACAAGGCCGAGGGCGACCATGTGAGCGCCGCCACCACCAACCAGTCCGGCTTCCTGAAATGCGAGGCCACCCGTGTGGGCGAGGACACCACGCTGGCTCAGATCATCAAGATGGTCAGCGATGCCGCCGCCACCAAGGCTCCCATCGCAAAGATCGCCGATACCGTGTCGGGCTTCTTTGTGCCCGCTGTCATCTCCATTGCCGTGATCACCACCATTGTCTGGCTGCTGCTGGGCAAAGAGTTCGGTTACGCGCTGGCCCGCGGTATCTCGGTGCTGGTTATCAGCTGCCCCTGCGCCCTGGGTCTGGCAACGCCCGTCGCCATCATGGTGGGCAACGGCCTGGGTGCCAAGAACGGCATCCTGTTCAAGACCGCCGCTTCGCTGGAAGCCGCAGGCCGCACCCAGATCGTGGCGCTGGATAAGACCGGCACCATCACCAGCGGCGAGCCCAAGGTCACTGATATCCTGCCTGCCGAGGGTGTCTCCGAGAGTGAGCTGCTGACGCTGGCGGCCTCTCTGGAGCAGAAGAGCGAGCACCCGCTGGCCAAGGCTGTGCTGGCCTACGCCGAGACCGAGACTGTCGCCTGCCCCGACGTGACCGACTTTGCAGCCCTGCCCGGCAACGGCCTTTCCGCCAAGCTGGACGGCATGGAGATCTACGGCGGCAATGCAGAGTTCATCGCCACCAAAACCACCGTACCTGCGGAACTGCAGACCGAAGCCGCCCGCTTGGCCGCAGAGGGCAAAACACCCCTCTTCTTTGGCGGCGCAGGCCGCCTGATGGGTGTCATCGCCGTGGCGGACACCATCAAGGAGGACAGCCCCCGGGCCATCCGTGAGCTGCAGAACATGGGCATCCGGGTCGTGATGCTGACCGGTGATAACCAGCGCACCGCCGATGCCATCGGCAGGCAGGCAGGCGTGGACGAGGTCATCGCGGGCGTTCTGCCTGACGGTAAGGAAGCCGTCATCCGCAAACTGCAGGAGAGCGGCAAGGTCACCATGGTGGGCGACGGCATCAACGACGCCCCCGCCCTGACCCGTGCCGACACCGGCATCGCCATCGGCGCCGGTACCGATGTTGCCATTGACGCGGCGGATGTCGTCCTGATGAACTCCAAGCTCTCCGATGTACCCGCCGCCATCCGGCTGAGCCGCGCTACCCTGCGCAACATCCACGAGAACCTGTTCTGGGCGTTCATCTACAATATCATCGGCATCCCGCTGGCCGCCGGTGTGTTCATCCCCTTCGGCCTGACCCTGAACCCCATGTTCGGTGCAGCGGCCATGAGCCTTTCCAGCTTCTGCGTCGTGAGCAATGCCCTGCGGCTGAACCTGTTCGACCTGCACAGCACCAAGCACGACCACAAAACCAAGTCTGCCGCCCTGCCCGCCGCCACCGTGCAGCCCGCAGCGGCCGAAAATACCGCCGAACCCGCTTCGGCACCCGTTGTCAAGGAGGACAATGCTATGAAGAAAACCCTGCATGTTGAAGGTATGATGTGCGGCCACTGCGAGGCCCGTGTGAAGAAGGCCCTGGAAGCCCTGCCCGCTGTGGACGAGGCTGTGGTCAGCCACGAGACCGGCACCGCCATCGTTACCCTGAACGCCGAGGTCGCTGATGCCGACCTCAAGAAGGCTGTCGAGGATCAGGACTATAAGGTAACTGGCATCGAGTAAACAGCCGATCCGCAAAAACCAGCGCCCCGCCTTCCGTGAATGGGAAGCGGGGCGCTGGTTCTTTTTGTTTCTGTTCTGATTTGGTTATACCCAGCTGAGGATGCTCCTACGGACAGGTGCACTGGATCTCTGTTCAATGGCCTGCTGGTAAGCATCCAGCACCTGCTGGGCAAAGTGCTCGGCAGAGTACCGGGCGGCGGTAGCCAGGGCGTTCTCGTGCATCCGCTGGCACAGGGCGGGATCATCGATCATCGTGCGAAGGGCGGAAACAAACTCAGCTTCGTCCTTCCACTGCCAACCGTTGACACCGTTTTCCACCACGCCATCCAGACAAGGGTCGGCACGGCAGAGTACCGGCAGGCCGCAGGCCATCCCCTCGAAATAGGTCAAACCCTGGGTCTCGCTCTGGGAGGCACTGACAAAGATATCGCCCACACGGTACCACTTGGGCACCTCATCGGGCTTGACCATGCCCACAAAGCGGACACGGTCGGTCAGGTTCAACTCCTTTGTCAGGGCTTCCAGATCGGGCCGGGCGGGGCCATCCCCCACGAATACCAGCCACGGGCGATTTTCCGCAGGTTGTGCAGCCAGCAGACGGATCAGCTGAGCGTGGTTTTTCTCGGCAGCCAGACGGCCCAGCGACAGCAGGACGGTATTCCCTCCCGGGATGCCCAATTCCGCCCGCATCCGGGCCTTTTCCTCGCCATTATCCCACGCTGGGCCAAAGGCGGTCAGGTCGATCCCGGTGGGCACCGTGGCGATGGGGCAGCTGACACCATAACGGTTCAGCATGGCACGCACCTTCTCGGTCGGAGCCAGCATAAGGGCACAATAGCCGGAGAGGATGCGGGTCGCCTTTTCAGCGGTCATCCGGCCCAGCCGCTCGCTGAAAAAGAGATACTGGGTGTAATCCTCGTAGACGGTGTGATAGGTGTGCACCACCGGGCAATGGCACCGATGTGC
>CALDLZ010000059.1 GCA_937915335.1 uncultured Faecalibacterium sp. | reverse complement strand
CCAAATACATCATCCACAGCCCCATCGATGATCTCATCCCCTTCAACGAGTGGTTCGTCTTTCCGTACTGCAGCT
The DNA here is from genome assembly GCA_937915335.1 of uncultured Faecalibacterium sp. GTDB lineage: Bacteria > Bacillota > Clostridia > Oscillospirales > Ruminococcaceae > Faecalibacterium. The sequence continues at coordinate 20,299 of CALDLZ010000059.1, read as the reverse complement.
GGTTTCTGCTGCTGGCGGGGGTCACAGCCCTGCTGTGGTGGCACGACACCGCCAGTTACGACAAGCTCTGCCTGATGATGTTCTCAGGGATGACTTTGTGTCTCATTATTTATATGGTATTGCCCAACGGGCTGGATATCCGCCCCACAGCGGAGGCCGTTGGCCGGGACAACATTGCCATGACCCTGATGCAGCTGATCTGGAAGGCGGACGCGTCGGTCAATGTCTGTCCCTCCATCCACTGCCAGAGCACCGGCTGCATGGCCATTGCTCTCTCGGGCAGCACGCTGGCAAAGAAGCACCCCTGGCTCAAGGTGGTGGCCTGGGTGTGGGCGGCGCTGATCTGCGCTTCTACCATGTTCACCAAGCAGCATTCCATCATTGATGTGGTCTGCGGGCTGGCGCTGGCGGCGATCTGGGGCGTGATTTTGTACGGCCCCTGGAAAAAGCAGCAACATTGACAATAAAAAGTCAAAGATTTGGGCAGAATCCCAATTGACGGACGATCAACAGTTAGAGTACAATAAAAATGCTGCTGATATATCAGTTGGCCCCAGAAAAATCTGCGTGGAACAGCGCAAAAGGAGCGAAAACACTATGCCACTTCGGAGCGCCCGCGAGGCAGCTTATGAGACCATCCGCAGCCGGATCATCACCATGGAGCTAAAGCCCGGGGATGAACTGAACGACCACGAGCTGGCACAGGAACTGGGAATCAGCCGCACCCCCATGCGGGAGGCACTCATCATGCTCAACATTGCCCACATGGTCACCATCAAGCCCCAGAGCGGCACCTATGTGGCCCCCATTGATCTGGAACTGATGGAGATGGAGCAGTTCGCCCGTTTCACACTGGAAAAAGAGATCCTGAATCATATCCGGGGCCGTCTGACCGGGGAACAGGAGGCCTCATACCGGGTGTTGATTGAGAAGTACCGGGTGCTGGAGGACGATCCTGACGCGGAAAACCGTGAGAACCGGATGCTGGAGTTGGACAACGCCTTCCACCGCCGTGCCTTTGAGCTGTGCGGTATGGAGGCCCATTTCGACCACATGCTCTCCACCTTCCAGCACATCGAACGCCTGCGCAAGTTCAGCCTGCAGAACGATGAGAACAAATCGGTCTGTGCCGCCCATACCCGCATTCTGGAAGCCGTGCTCAACGGCACCGAGGAGGATCTGAGCCGGGCACTGAGCGATCATCTGCGCCGCTACAAGATCAGCGTGGAGCAGGCGCGTGTCGATCATCCCGATTATTTTATCGGAACGGGCGAAACATGGTGAGACATTCCATTCGTCAAACTGCCCAAAGGATGTATTTTACGGCCATACGGGGGTAAAATCCCATGTGTGGCCGTTTCTTTGTGTAAAGTATACAAGAAAAAACATCAAAACTTGTCAAAACGTCAATTGCTAATCGGCAACTGATATATTAGAATATAAACAGGAACGTGCCGCAGCGCCCGCCGCGGCATTTAGACGCAAAGCAACACACAAGGAGGAACCCACTATGCCTATGAAAATGGGTTGGCGTTGGTACGGTGAGGGCAACGACCCCATCACCCTCAACGACATCAAGCAGATTCCCGGCGTGACCAGCATCGTCTGGGCACTGCACAACAAGATGCCTGGTGAGATCTGGGAGGTTGACGAGATCCAGAAGGTCGCCGATCAGATCCACGCCTATGGCTTCGACATGGACGTTGTCGAGTCCGTCAACGTGCACGACGACATCAAGATCGGTCTGCCCACCCGCGACAAGTACATCGAAAACTACAAGCAGTGCATCCGCAACCTGTCCAAGTTCGGCGTCAAGGTCATCTGCTATAACTTCATGCCCATCTTTGACTGGACCCGTACCGACCTGTTCCACCCCGTCGGCGATGGCTCCACTGCTCTGTTCTACGAGAAGGACAAGATCAAGGACGACTACAAGTCCATGGCCGATTACATCCTGAGCTTCACCGAGAAGTACAACATGACCTTCCCCGGCTGGGAGCCTGAGCGTATGGCCAAGCTGGACGAGCTGTTCAAGGCTTATGCCCCTGTCACCAAGGAGAAGCTGTGGGAGAACCTGAAGTACTTCCTGGAAGCACTGATGCCCACCTGCCACGAGTGCGACATCAAGATGGCCATCCACATGGATGATCCCCCTTGGGATATCTTCGGTCTGCCCCGCCTGCTGGTGGATGCCGAGAGCATCGACCGCTTCCTGAAGATGGTGGACGATCCGTACAACTGCCTGACCCTGTGCTCCGGCAGCCTGAACGCAAACCCCAACAACAACGTTGCTGAGATCGTCCGTAAGCACTGCGACCGCATCGCGTTCGCTCACATCCGCAACATCCATCACTTCCCCAACGGCGACTTCTCTGAGGCTGCTCACCGTGATTGCTGCGGCGAGACCGGCATCATCGAGATCCTGCGCGCTTACCATGACTGCGGCTACGAGGGCTATATCCGTCCCGACCACGGCCGTCAGCTGTGGGAAGAAGGCCCCGGCAACTGCCGCCCCGGTTACGGCAAGTATGATCGTGCCCTGGGTATCCAGTACATGCTGGGTGTCTGGGATCTGCTGGATCGTCTGGATGAAGAGAAAAAGAAAGGCTAAGTATTATTATGAAGCTGTCTGATATTAAGAACGGCAATCTGTCCGCCGAGTGGGCAGAAAAGGGCTACGAGCTGCCCAAGTTTGATGTGGAGGCTGTCAAGGCCAAGACCCACGCTGAACCCACCTGGGTACACTTCGGCGCAGGCAACATTTTCCGTGCCTTCCCCGCAGCAGTCCTGAACGATGCTCTGAACAGCGGCAAGTATGACCGCGGTGTCATCGTGGCTGAGAGCTTTGACTACGAGATCATCGATAAGGCTTACCGCCCCTACGATAATTTGAGCCTGCTGGTCTGCCTGAAGTCCACTGGCGACATCGAGAAGAAGGTCATCGCTTCCGTTACCGAGAGCCTGAAGGCTGACCCGTCCTTCGGCGAGGATTGGGCACGTCTGGTCGAGATCTTCCAGGCTCCTTCCCTGCAGATGATCTCCTTCACCATCACCGAGAAGGGCTACGGCGTTGCTCCCGCTGATCTGGAGCGCGGCCTGACCCCTGTTCTGGCAATGGGCAAGGTTACCGCTCTGCTGTACGAGCGCTTCAAGGCTGGCAAGCTGCCCCTGACCGTCCAGAGCATGGATAACTGCTCTCACAACGGCGACAAGGTCAAGAATGCTGTCTTTGCCTACGCCACCAAGTGGGTCGAGCAGGGTCTGGTTCCCGCTGAGTTCCTGGCATACGTTCAGGACGAGACCAAGATCACCTTCCCCTGGAGCATGATCGATAAGATCACTCCCCGTCCTGATGCCAAGGTCCAGAAGATGCTGGCTGACGACGGCTTTGAGGATAACTACACCATCGTGACCGAGAAGCACACTTTCACTGCTCCCTTCGTCAACGCTGAGGAGACCCAGTACCTGTGCATCGAGGATCACTACACCAACGGCCGTCCTCCGCTGGAGCTGGGCGGTGTGCTGTACTGCGACCGCGAGACCGTTGACAAGATCGAGAAGATGAAGGTCTGCACCTGCCTGAACCCGCTGCACACCGCAATGTCCATCTACGGCTGCATGCTGGATTACACCCTCATCAGCGCCGAGATGGCCGACGAGGATCTGCGTTCCTTCATCCAGAAGATCGGTTATATCGAGGCTATGCCCGTGGTCGTTGATCCCGGTGTCCTGAACCCCTACGAGTTCATCGGCGCTGTCATCAACCGCCGCCTGCCCAACCCCTTCATGCCCGATGCTCCTCAGCGTATCGCTACCGATACCTCCCAGAAGCTGGCGATCCGCTTCGGCGAGACCATCAAGGCATATCAGGCACGTGGTCTGGACAAGTCTAACCTGATCCTGATCCCCCTGGTGCTGGCTGGTTATGCCCGCTACCTGAAGGGTATCGATGACAACGGCAAGGCTTTCGAGATCTCTCCCGATCCGATGCTGGCTGAGCTGCAGGCCATCGTGGCTCCTCTGGAGGTCAAGGAAGGCGAGCAGGACTTCAGCTGCCTGAAGAAACTGTACAGCCGTGCCGACGTGTTCGGCGTTGACCTGTACGAGGTCGGTCTGGGCGAGCAGATCGAGGACATGGTCAAGGAGCTGTACGCTGGCAAGGGCGCAGTCCGCAAGACCCTGCACAAGTACGTTGTCGCCCGCTAAGTGCTGACACCGTCCTGAATTAAGCTATCTTCGTTCCCACGCTGCGTTTTGCTTTGCCGCAGCGTGGGATTTTTTATGCCTTGATTTTTGCCGGTGCGCATGGTATCATAAACTCCGCACATGAAAGATGCGCAAAACAAACGAAGGAGTATTATTTCCATGAAAACGATGAATAAATTTCTTGCGCTGGTCGTCAGCGCCGCTCTGGCTGCCGGAATGCTGGCGGGCTGCGGTGCCGCGTCCAGCACTGCATCCAGTGCCGCTTCCTCCGAGGCTGCCTCCTCTGTGGCGGCTTCCAGCGAGGCCGCGTCTTCCGAGGCTGCTTCCGGTCAGGCCGAGGCTGCCAAGGTCAAGGTTGAGTTCACTGTGACCGGTGCCGATGGAGAGAGCCAGACCTACACCCTGGAAGTGACCGACGGCGAGAAGCTGAGCGACGCTCTGGTGGAGGCCGGGCTCATCAGCCAGGAAGAGGCCGACGCAGGCTTTGTGACCACCGTCAACGGCGAGACCGCTGACTGGGACAAGGATCAGGCATGGTGGTGCCTGACCGATGCCACCGGTGAGATGACCAGTGTGGGCGTGGCAGACATTGAGCTCCACGACGGCGACAGCTATGCCTTCACCTACACGAAGTAAGGAGCCCGTGCATACCCGGATCCTGCGGCTGGTACTCAGCGGCCTGATGGGGGCTCTGCTGGTGGTGAGCAAACAGGCCATGAGCGGCCTGCCCAATATCGAGCCGGTGACGCTGCTCATCATCCTGTTTGCGCTGGAACTGCCCCGGGAAACGCCGGGAGCTATTACGGTGTTCCTCCTGCTGCAGGGCGTGCTGTATGGTTTTGGGCTGTGGTGGGCCATGTACCTGTATATCTGGTACCTGTTGGCCCTGCTGGCCTGGCTGCTGCGCCGGATGGACAATGCCTTTGGCTGGGCTGTGTTCAGCGGGCTGTACGGTCTGTGCTTCGGTGCCCTGTGCGCGGCGGTGTATCTGGTGGCCAAGACCCCGGCCTTTGCGTTGAGCTGGTGGCTCAGCGGCCTTTCCTACGATGCCATGCACGGTGTGGGCAATTTTGTCATTATGCTGCTGCTCTACCGCCCGCTGCGGAAAGCCCTGCAGACGGCCAAGCGGCAGATCCATCTGAACTAAATAAAAGGAACGCCCTGCGGTGGAAAACCGCAGGGCGTTCCTTTCTATACGCAGAAACAGAAAAGAAAATGGTTTGGAACTGCTGAATTTAGCGCTTTACGTTGAAAGCAGCCATGCCGGGATAGACAGCGCTTGCACCCAGATCCTCCTCGATGCGGAGCAGCTGGTTGTACTTGGCAACACGCTCGGTACGGCTGGGAGCACCGGTTTTGATCTGGCAGGTGTTCAGAGCAACAGCCAGGTCGGCAATGGTGGTGTCCTCGGTCTCGCCGGAACGGTGAGAGCTGATGGCGGTGTAGCCTGCCTTGTGAGCCATCTTGATGGCTTCGAGGGTCTCGGAAACGGAACCGATCTGGTTCAGCTTGATCAGGATGGCGTTGCCGGCACCCAGCTGGATGCCCTTGGCAAGACGCTCGGTGTTGGTAACGAACAGGTCGTCGCCGACCAGCTGGACCTTGCCGCCCAGCTCCTTGGTCATCTCCTGCCAGCCTTCCCAGTCCTCTTCGTCCAGACCGTCCTCGATGGAGATGATGGGGTACTTCTCCACCAGACTCTTCCAATGTGCGATCAGCTCGCTGGAAGTAAACTCGGTGCCGGCCTTGGGCAGCTTGTAGAAGCCCTTGCCCTTGGGGCTCTTCCACTCGGAGGAAGCAGCGTCCATAGCCAGCATGAAGTCCTTGCCGGGCACATAGCCGGCCTTTTCGATCGCGGCCAGAATGGTCTCAATGGTCTCCTCGTCGCTGGACAGGTTGGGAGCGAAGCCGCCCTCATCGCCTACGGAGGTAGCCAGACCCTTGGCCTTCAGGATGGAAGCCAGAGCGTGGAAGACCTCGGCGCACCAGCGCAGAGCTTCCTTGAAGCTGGGAGCGCCCACGGGCATGATCATAAACTCCTGGGTATCCACAGTATTGGTGGCGTGCGCACCGCCGTTCAGGATGTTCATCATGGGGACGGGCAGGCGGTTGCCGTTCACGCCGCCCAGGAAGCGGTACAGGGGCATATCCAGAGAAGCAGCGGCAGCGCGGCAGGCGGCAATAGAAACGGCCAGGATGGCGTTTGCGCCCAGATTGGACTTGTCCTTGGTGCCGTCGGCCTTGATCATGGCAGCATCGATGGCGTAGATGTCGGAGGCATCCATGCCCACCACAGCATCAGCGATGACGGTGTTGATGTTCTCGACAGCCTTGGTCACGCCCTTGCCCAGATAGCGGCTCTTGTCGCCATCACGCAGCTCCAGAGCTTCGAACTCGCCAGTGGAAGCACCGGAGGGGGCGCAGCCACGGGCAACAGTGCCATCGGCCAGGGTAATCTCAGCCTCAACGGTAGGGTTGCCGCGGGAGTCCAGGATCTCGCGGCCGATAACGGATTCAATTTCCAGATAGTTCATAACGTTAACCTCCCGATATTCGATGAGATAATAGATAGTTGCTACTAACTAACCACTATTATCCTACCACGTCCCGTGTCCCTGTGCAAGAGGGTTTTGGGATGTTTGCCACTGTAAACATTGAGAGTGTGTCCGGCAAGGGCATAATTTTATACGGAAACCGCATAAATTTGTGGGTTTACTTTAGAAAAGGGGAAGGGTACAATTGTGTGTAGGCGGGTTCTACTCTGTTTACGTCTTTGCCAAGAACTCCCATACTAGGGGAGCTGTCGAACGGAGTGAGACTGAGAGGCTGTACAAAGGGGAACCTGTCCTTGAGGAGGAACGATAAATGAACAAAGACTTAACTGTGGGAAGCCCCACCAAAGTGCTGTGGCAGTTCTGCCTGCCCATGTTCGGTAGCATCCTGTTCCAGCAGCTCTACAATATTGCCGACAGCCTTGTGGCGGGCAAGCTGATTGGAGAGAACGCGCTGGCCGCCGTGGGCAACAGCTTCGAGATCACCCTGATCTTTCTGGCATTCTCGTTCGGCTGCAACATTGGCAGCTCGGTCATCGTGTCCCGATACTTCGGGGCAAAAGAATACGACACCATGAAAACCGCCATTTCCTCGGCCCTTGTCGGCACGGTGACGCTCTGCGCGGTGCTGATGGGCGCTGGCCTGCTGTGCTGCCGGAGCCTGCTGGAACTCATCCACACCCCGGCGGAGCTGATGGCGGATTCGGCGGAGTATCTGGATATCTACACGCTGGGCCTGCCTTTTCTGTTCCTCTATAATGTGGCCACCGGTATTTTCTCGGCACTGGGGGATAGCCGCACGCCTTTTCTGTTTCTTGCAGTATCCTCTACGGCAAATATTGCAGTCGATGTACTCTTTGTAGCAGTATTTGGTATGGGCGTGGCCGGTGTGGCCTGGGCGACCTTCCTGTGCCAGGGCGTGAGTTGTGTCCTTTCGCTGTGGGTGGTGTCCCGGCGGGTGAAGGCTGCCCCGGCGGAAGGGAAGCGGGTCTGGTTCTCCTGGAAGCTGCTGGGGCAGATCGCCGTGGTGGCCATCCCGAGTACCCTGCAGCAGACCTTTGTCTCGGTGGGCAACATCGTCATCCAGAGCGTCATCAATTCCTTTGGCTCCAGCGTCATTGCGGGCTATGCCGCCGCCACCAAGCTGAACAATGTGGTCATCTCGTCGGTCTCCACGCTGGGCAGCGGCATCTCGAACTACGCCTCCCAGAATGTGGGCGCAAGGAAGCTCGACCGTGTCAAGGCGGGCTTTGGGGCCGGTGTGAAGATGCTGGCCGTCATCTGCCTGAGCTTCACGGCCCTCTACCTGCTGGCGGGCCGCCCGCTTCTGCTCCTCTTTATGAATGACCCCACGGCGGAGGCTGTCAGCACCGGCGTGGCTTTCTTCCATATCGTGTCGCCCTTCTATGTGCTGCTGGCCTTCAAGCTCAGCTCGGACGGCCTGATGCGGGGCTGCGGCATGATGGGCCGCTTTATGGCTACCACCCTTTCCGATATGTTCCTGCGCATGACGCTGGCCGTGGTGTTTGCGCGGATGTTCGGCGTGAACGGCACCTGGCTGGCCTGGCCGGTGGGATGGTGCGTGGGCAGCGGGCTCTCCGTGGTGTTTTATGGTACCTCTATTGCCCGGTGGACGGAAGAAAAAACGAGTCTGTAACTTTTTTGACATCCGTGAAAGCCCTTCATTTCAGAATGAAATAACGTGAATTAAATGAAAAAATGTCCAAAAACATAGCGGATTTTTTGGTAGTTTTCACATGAAATGCCGGAAAATGCCCGGAAAAGTATGGACGGTTTGTGAATTGCACAACCCACCCGATGAGACTATAATGGATACATACAAAGCAGGGCGGCTTTGAGGGAAGCGCCCTGCTTTGTGTATCTATCTCACGAAAAACTTCCAACAGGAGGATAACGTATTATGAAAAAGATGATCTCTCGCCGTAATTTCCTGGCTGCTGCCGGTGTTGTGGCTGCTGCCGGTGTTTTGACCGCCTGCGGTGGCTCCTCTTCCAGCACTGCCGCTTCTTCCGGTGCAGCTTCTGCTGCCGGTTCTACCGCATCCGGTGATACCATCAAGGTGGGTGTTATGGGCCCCCTGACCGGTGATGTTTCTGTTTACGGCAAGGCTGTTGTCAATGGCGCGACCCTGTACCTGAAGCAGGTCAACGAGAAGGGCGGCATCAACGGCAAGCAGATCGAGATCCTGACCGAGGATGAGCAGGGCGATGAGACCCAGGCAGTCAACTGCTTCACCAAGCTGGTGGATGAAGGCATCACCGCTCTGGTGGGCGATGTGACGACCGCACCTACCCTGGCTGTCGCTGCTGAGAGCGCAGAGTATAACATGCCCATGGTCACCGCTTCCGCTACTGCCGAGGCTGTTACCTACGATGCCGAGACTGACACCGTGAACGAGAATGTCTTCCGTGCTACCTTCACCGATCCTTATCAGGGTGTCCACATGGCTGACTATGCTTACGAGAAGCTGGGCTACACCAATGCAGCCGTCATCTTTGAGAAGGGCGCTGATTACAACGAGGGTCTGGCTGAGAACTTCATCAAGGAGTTCGAGGCAAAGGGCGGCACCATCGTCGATGACGAGAGCTACTCCAAGGGCGACGTGGATTTCAAGACCCAGCTGACCAGCATCATGGGCAAGGATCCTCAGGTCGTGTTCTGCCCCAATTACTATGAGGACGTGAGCAAGATCCTGAAGCAGGCCCGTGATATTGGCATGACCTGCCCGTTCCTGGGCGGCGACGGCTGGGATGGCCTGGAAGGCTACGCAACCGCTGATCAGCTGAAGGATGCTTACTTCTGCGCCAACTATGCAAAGGGTTCCAATCCCGATTTCGAGAATGCTTACAAGGCTGAGTACGGTGAGGAGTACCCCAACGGCTTTGCGCCTCTGGGCTATGATGCAGCCATGACCGTAGTTTACGGCCTGCAGGCTGCTGAGGACGCTGGTCTGGAAGCGGGCAGCGACGAGTACAAGCAGGCTGTGATCGATGCCATTGCCTCCGGCACCATCGAGGGCATCACCGGCACCTTTACCTTCGACGAGCACCATGACCCCGTCAAGCAGACCGCTATCCTGTGCTTCGACGGCGAGACCCCCGTACTGAAGGAAATGTTCTGATCCCGCTCTCCGTGTCTGACCGGTGAAACGGTGTGTTTGAGATCCTGAACAATTTTGAATGACCCCTTGCGGAGACCGCCGGAACAGGTTTGCTCGGCAGTCTCCGCGTTTTGTTTTACCATATCTGAAAGGAAGTATGATCCATGACAGTGTTTTTTAGCCAGCTGATCAACGGTCTGTCCCTTGGCAGCATCTATGCACTGATCGCACTGGGTTACAGCATGGTGTACGGTATCATCCTGCTGCTGAACTTTGCCCATGGCGATATCATCATGGTGGGTGCGTATATGTCCTGGTTCGTGATGAATCAGCTGGGCCTTGGCCCGGTGACGGCTGTGTGTGCCACCATCATTACCTGTACCGTGCTGGGTGTTGTGATCGAAAAGGTTGCCTACACCCCGCTGCGCAACGCCCCCCGTATCTCTCTACTGATCACGGCCATCGGTGTCTCCTTCTTCCTGGAGTACACCGCTGAGCTGGTCATGGGCTCGGGCGCAAAGGTCATCCCTGCCTACTATGACAGCAAGACCTTTATGCTGGGCAAGGTGCCGCTTGGTTTGACCTCCATCATCACGCTGGTGGTCACCGTGTTGTCTATGCTGGTGCTGACCTTCCTGGTGCAGAAAACCAAGCTGGGCAAGGCCATGCGCGCTGTCTCTGAGGATATGGACGCTGCCCGCCTGATGGGCATCAATGTCAACAGCACCATTTCCTTTACTTTTGCGGTGGGCTCTGCGCTGGCCGGTATTGGCTCGGTGCTGTACTGCTGCTCTTACCCGCAGGCTACCCCCACCATGGGCTCCATGCTGGGCCTGAAAGCCTTCGTCGCTGCTGTTCTGGGCGGCATCGGCTCCATCCCGGGCGCGATGATCGGCGGTATCGCCATCGGCCTGTGCGAGTGCTTCGTTTCCGCCATCGGCCTTTCCGCCTGGAAGGATGCCGTCACGTTTGCCATCCTGATCATCGTGCTGCTGTTCAAGCCCACCGGCTTCCTCGGCCGCAAGGTACAGGAAAAGGTGTAAGGAGGGCAGGAAGATGAAGAATAATCGTAAAACGATCAAAATGCCCGTGCGCTACCTGATGAACGCCGTGCTGGTAGCCCTGTTGTTCGTGGTGCTTTCCTTCGTTACCAAGGATATGCTGTCCACTTACCAGAACAAGGTGCTGCTCACCGTGGGCATCAATATCATTCTGGCCGTTTCCCTGAACGTTGCCACCGGCTATCTGGGCCAGCTGCCGCTGGGCCATGCCGGTTTTATGGCTGTGGGTGCCTATACCTGTGCGTTGTTCACCAAGTACAGCTCCCTGCCCGGCGGCATCTCCTTTGCCATCGGTCTGGTGCTGGCCTGCATCGTGGCTGGTCTGTTCGGCGTGCTCATCGGCATCCCGGCCCTGCGCCTGACCGGCGACTATCTGGCCATCCTGACCCTGGGCTTTGGCGAGATCATCCGCATTACTCTGAACAATATTGATGATCTGCTGGGTTTCAAACTGTTCTACGGTGCCAAGGGTCTGAAGAATATCCCCAAGTACTCGAACTTTACCAATGTGTTCCTGTGCGTGGTCATCACCTGCTTCCTCATCCATACCATGATGAAGAGCCGCCACGGTCGTGCTGTGCTGGCCATCCGTGATAATGAGATCGCTGCCGAGAGCTGCGGCATCCAGACGACCTATTACAAGGTCATGGCTTTTGCCTTCTCCGCAGCCTTTGCGGGTCTGGCCGGCGGCCTGTACGCCTGCTACATCGGCGTTCTGAACCCCTCCACCTTCGGCTTTATGAAGTCCATCGAGATCCTGGTCATGGTGGTTCTGGGCGGCATGGGCTCCATGCTGGGCTCCATCCTCTCGGCTACCGTTCTGACCATCCTGCCCGAGGCCACCCGCAGCTTCGACAGCTACCGCATGGTTATCTACTCGCTGGTGCTGATCCTGATGATGATCTTCCGTCCGGGCGGACTGCTGGGCAGCTATGACTTCTCTGTGAGCCGCATTGTGGAAAAGGCAATGAACGGCGAACTGTTCCATAAGAAAGCGGAAAAGGAGGGTGCAGACCATGAGTGAGTTCCAGACCAGACTGAACAGTGTCCCCTCCGGCGGCTTCCTGACCGATCGCGATAAGGACAAAAAGCCCATTCTGGATGTCCGTGAGCTGGGCATCGACTTTGGCGGTCTGACCGCCGTGGACGGTTTTAACTTGATGATCGGCCGCAACGAGATCACCGGTCTGATCGGCCCCAATGGTGCCGGCAAGACCACCGTGTTCAACCTGCTGACCAACGTTTACCAGCCCACCCGCGGTTCCATCCTGATCGATGGTATGCCCACGGCGGGTAAAAAGACCTATCAGGTCAACCGGATGGGCGTTGCCCGTACCTTCCAGAACATCCGCCTGTTCAAGGATCTGAGCGTCATCGATAACATCAAGGCGGGTCTGCACGAGTCCATGAAGTACAATCTGGTTTCCTCGCTGGTGCGTCTGCCCAACTACTGGAAAGAGGAAAAGCGCTGCACCGAGCGTGCCTTTGAATTGCTGGACATCTTCCACATGGAAGATCTGGCCTACACCCAGGCAGGCAGCCTGCCCTATGGCGCGCAGCGCCGCCTGGAGATCATGCGCGCCCTGGCAACCAGTCCGAAGCTGTTGCTGCTGGATGAGCCCGCCGCCGGTATGAACCCCTCGGAAACCGCCGAGCTGACCGAGACCATCCGCCGCATCCGTGACGAGTTCAACATCGCTGTGCTGCTGATCGAGCACGACATGAGCCTGGTCATGGGCATCTGCGAGGGCATTGCAGTGCTGAACTTTGGACGCATCATTGCCAAGGGCACTCCCGACGAGATCCGCAACAATCCCCAGGTCATCGAAGCCTACCTGGGCAAGAAGGAGGGCTGAACCGATGGCAGAAACGATGCTGAAGGTTGATAACATCAATGTTTACTACGGCAATATCCACGCCGTCAAGGATGTCTCGTTCGAGGTGAACGAGGGCGAGATCGTCACCCTGATCGGTGCCAACGGTGCGGGTAAGTCCACTACCCTGAAAACCATCTCCGGCCTGCTCCACCCCAAGACAGGAGATATCCTGTACAAAGGCAAGAGCATCAAGGGCGTGCGTGCCCATAAGATCGTCGAGGCCGGTCTGGCACAGGTGCCGGAGGGCCGCCATGTGTTCCTGCACATGACCGTGGAGGAGAACCTGGACATGGGTGCTTACACCCAGCCCGCTTCCACCATTGCGGCCAACAAGGAAAAGGTGTTCACCCTCTTCCCTCGCCTGAAGGAGCGCCGCAAGCAGATGGCTGGTACCATGTCTGGCGGCGAGCAGCAGATGCTGGCCATGGGGCGTGCCCTGATGAGCAACGCTTCCATGCTGATGCTGGATGAGCCCTCCATGGGCCTGTCGCCCCTGCTGGTGCAGGAGATCTTCGATATCATCCAGAACATCCATAAGGAGGGCATGACCATCCTGCTGGTGGAGCAGAACGCGCAGATGGCCCTTTCCGTGGCCGACCGTGCCTATGTCCTCGAGACAGGCCGTGTGGTCATGGATGGAACCGGTGCCGAGCTGCTGACCAATGAGCGCGTCCGCAGCGCTTATCTGGGCGGCTGACCCGTAACACGACATAAAGCAAAACAATACGCCCGCCGGGTGTGGCATACAGTACCACCCGGCGGGCGTTGTTTGTTTATCTGGGAAAAAATCAGGCTTCCCGCACCAGCTGCTTTGCACTGGCAGGACTGGCACGGTAAAAGCCCAGCAGACGGCAGGAGGGGCCGTTAGGGACGTTGACACCCTGCTCCCAAGCCTCCACTGTTTTGGTGGAGACCCCCATGACAGACGCAAATACGACCTGTGTCATACCCAGATCGTGACGAATGCTCTTCACATCATCAGCACCAAACTGGGGGACAGGAGCGACACTGATCTTGTGCACCCGGGCACTTTTGCAGTTTCCCCTGCTGAAATCTACTGCTTCGTTCAGTCCCTGCATAATACTGTCGTACACGTTCATAAAATCAACCCCTTTAGATGGTGTGTTCCAAGTATTCAATAACCTTGCGGATGCTGTTCCGCTCAGCCTTGCTCAGGTTTTCTTTTTCGTTTTTGGGATAGGCAGTGATGAGAAATACCGTTTCCTGAATCACAAAATCTACGTAACAGACCCGGGCACTTCCGCTTTTACCCCGGTTATCCAGTGCAAAGCGCATTTTCCGCAGACCGCCGGTGCCCTGCATGACTGCACCAATAGCCGGATTTTGCAGGATCTCATTCTCCAACCGGCGCAGATCCTCATCAGAAAGCCCCATGGCCTTCCAATTTTTATCGAACTCCGGGAGAATGATGAACGTTCGTTCCATAGCGGCACCCTCCTTTGGAGATTCTTCTAATTGCATTATACTCCTATTGAATAGGGAATGCAAGTGAAAATCTGCAAAATACTGTTTATTCCGGTGCCTTCATGCTCTCGACCATACTGATCTTTTTTACATGGCGGCGCATGAGCAGGCAGACGGCGAAGTTGAAGAGCATGGTCAGCGCTACGCTGAACACGAAGCTGCGGGGGGCGATGGAGCGGATGAACATCATCTGGTCCATTTCCACGGTGCGGATGATGAACTGGTGCAGGGGCACGCCCAGCGCCAGACCCACCAGCGAGCCGATGAAGGAGAGCAGGTCGATCTCACGGAAGATGTAGCGGTAGACCTCTTTATCGTAGAAGCCCAGTACCTTGATGGTGGCAAGCTCCTTTTTTCGCTCGCCCAGGTTGACACTGATGAGGTTGTAGAGCACCACAGCGGCCAGTGCGGCGGCGCAGACGATGACCAGCATGACCACATAGTTCAGACAGCCAATCAGACCGTCGAACATCTGGGTCGTGTCCTCGATGAAGGAAACGGTACTGACATAGTTGCAGGCCAGAATGTCAGAGGAGAGGGCTGTGCGGGCATCGTCGCTGGGGCAGTCGGTCTGGGCGAAAACAGTGTTCCATGCGGGCAGGGAACCGCCGTTCAGGCTCTTGAGCTGACTCTGGGAGAGATACAACCGGGTAAAGACGTAGTTCTCGGTGATGCCGGTCAGAGTCAGAGTTTTGCGCCCGCCGTCAGCGGTCTCCACCTCGAAGCTGTCGCCCACCGAGAGATCCAGCTTCTCGGCGGTCTTTTCGGTCAGGATGACACTGGAATCGTCAAACCCGATGGCCCTGTGGCCGATCCGGGTGCGGAAGGTGAAATACTGGGTCATCTGGCTCTCGTCCGCGGCGGCGACCAGGCTGACCGTGTCCTTTTCTCCGGCGGCGTTATAGATGGTGACGCTCTTGGTGTAGTAGCGGCCCCAGGTGGAGATCTCGCTGCTGGAATCCAGCAGATCGGCCAGACCATTTTCCATGGTCAGGGCCTTTTCGTCGCTGAGAGAAATAGTGAGGTCGGCGTGTGTCAGCTCGGTGGTCTGCTTGGTCAGCATGGGCAGCAGGGAATCCTGAATGCCGAAGCCGATGAGGAGCAGGGCCGTGCAGCCAGCAACCCCCAGAACTGTCATAAAGAAGCGCTTTTTATACCGGAACAGGTTGCGGGCGGTGGTTTTCTGGGAAAAGCTCATCCGCTTCCACAGCGGGGTCAGGTACTCGAGGAAGATGCGCTTGCCTGCCACAGGGGCACGGGGCAGCAGCAGGGAAGCGGTCTTTTCCTTCAGGCTGGCGTGGCAGGCCTGAAGGGTGGAAAGCCCGATGACAGCGGCGCTCAGGGCCACGCTGCCCAGTGCCATGCCCGGGTAGAAGTGTAAGGTAAAGGTGGGGATGGAGAACATCACGGTGCGGTAAGCGTACCAGATGATGGTGGGGAATACCACAAAGCCAACGGCCATGCCCACGATGCTGCCCAGTACGCTGGCGGCGATGCCGTAGAGCAGGTACTTGCCCGCAATGCTGGCGTTGGAATAGCCCAGGGCCTTCAGAGTACCCATCTGCAGGCGGTTTTCATCCACCATGCGGGTCATGGTGGTGGAGGCCACCAGTGCCGCCACCAGGAAGAAGAACACCGGGAACACCCGCGCGATGGCGGCCATCCGGTCGGCGTACTGCTCCAGCGTGACCATGCTCATGGTGCTGCCGCGGTCCAGCACGTACCACTCACCGTTCTGGATATCGCTGATCTTTTCCTCGGCATCGTTGATCTGCTGCTGGCCATCGGCAAGCTTCTGCTCGGCATCGGCCTTCTGCGTTTCGTACTCGGCGCGGGAAGTATCCAGCTGCTCTTTGCCGGAGTTGTACTCCGCCCAGCCCTCGTCCAGCTGGGTACGCGCGGCCTCGAACTGGGTATAGGCCGTGGCGGTGCCGGTGCTCAATTGGAGCTGGCCCTGCAGCAGCTGCACCTTCATTTTGCGCAGGGCGGCTTTGGCCTCGGTGACAAGGTCGGTGTTGGAGAGGCTGGGCGAGGAGATGAGCCCCTGGGCGTACATCTGCTGCTTGCCTGCATCCAGCTGAGCCTGATAGCCGTTTAGCTGTCCGTTGATATTATCATAGGCATCCTGCGCCTTTTGCAAAGCGTCCCGCAGTTCGGTGTACTCCTCGTCCTCGGGCTCGGCATCGTCCAGCGCCTTCTGAGCGTTATTCAGGGCTGTCTCGGCATAACCCAACAGCGGGTCGGCCACCTGCTTCAGGTTGACCAGAAGTTCGATCTGCTGGAGCTGATCCTCAAATTCCAGCACTTGTTCTTCGCTGCTTACCAGCGTGTCGGCACCGCTCTGCATGGTGTCGGGCAGGGCGGACTTCTGGGCGGCAAGCTCGGCTTCTCCCGCGTCCAGCTGGGCCTTGGCGGTATTCAACTGCTTCTGGGCATCATCCAGCTTCTGCTCGGCTTCGGCGAACTGGCGTTCGGCTTCGGCCTTCTGCTCGCGGTAAGTCTGCTTGGCCTCGTCCAGCTGGGTGGTGGCATCATTGATGAGCTGTGCCCGGCGGGTGACGCAGTGCTCTTCACTGATGCTTTCCAGCCGGTCAGCCACAGCGTCCACCGCTGTCTGGTATTCGTCGCTGTAATTGTCATACTGAGCGGCATCTGCAACCTTGAGATAACATGCCGTATAATAATCCGTGGTCAATTCGCCATCTGGAACAAAGGCAAAGGCATCCAGAATGCCGTCACCGGCAGTGCTGGTCTCCTGACTGGCGGAAAAATACTGGGGATCCTGCACACGGCCCACCACGGTGTATTTGGTGTGGCGGATGTTCTCGGTGTCGTCGGGCAGGGTGAGCACGGTGCCCAGCGGGATGGGGTCGCCGTGGCCCAGTACCTGTACCACGCACTCGTTGGAGGCCTCGGGCATCCGGCCTTCCAGCAGGGTCAGCCGGTTCATGTTGCTCTCGGTCTCGGCATCCGGGTCGGCGGGAAGCTGCTGCACCCGGATCACGGCACCGTCTGTGGAGGTGGACCACTGGCCCACCGCATCCAGATATTTCACGGGCATCACGGCGCTGACACCCTCGGTGGCAGCGATATCGGAGATATCCTCCTCCGAGAGTCCCAGCGTGGAGAGCACCCGCAGGTCAAACACGTTCTGCGCCACATAATATTTCTGCCCGGCGGTGCGCATACTGGGGGCAAAACTGACCAGACCCGTCAGCATCATCACGCCCAGCGCCACGATGCCGAACAGGGAGAGGAACCGGTTCAGGTTGCTCCGGAAATCCCGCCGGATATTTTTACGATAGCTTTTCTGCATAGCGGTCACCACTCGATTTGTTCCACCGGCACCGGGTGCTCGTTGACCTTGTTGGACAGGATCTGCCCGCTCTTGACCTGAATGATCCGGTCAGCCATGGCCGTCAGGGCCGTGTTGTGGGTGATGACGATGACGGTGCGGCCAGTCTCGCGGCAGGTCTGCTGGAGCAGGGCCAGCACCTGCTTGCCGGTCTTGTAGTCCAATGCGCCGGTGGGTTCGTCACAGAGCAGGAGTTTGGGGTTCTTGGCCAGCGCCCGGGCAATGGAGACGCGCTGCTGCTCGCCACCCGAAAGCTGGGCCGGGAAATTGTTGAGCCGCTCACCCAGGCCCACACTTTCCAGTGTGGCGGCGGGGTCCAGTGGGTCACGACAGATCTCGCTGGCCAGCTCCACGTTTTCCAGTGCGGTCAGGTTCTGCACCAGATTGTAGAACTGGAACACGAAACCTACATCGTACCGGCGGTAGGTGGTCAGTTCCTTTTCGGTAAAGTGGCTCACGTCCTGCCCGTCCAGCCATACATGGCCCTCGTCGCAGGTGTCCATGCCGCCCAGAATGTTCAACAGGGTGGTCTTGCCTGCGCCCGAGGGGCCGACGATGACGCAGAACTCGCCCTTGTCCACATAAAAATTCAGGTGATCGGCCGCCGCAATGCGGACACTGCCGGTCTGATAATATTTGGAAACATCCTCAAACTGCACAAAATGCTCCATACGTCGCTCCTTGCCTTGCAAAAATATAAATCCATCTTAAATATAGCATATTTGCGGCAGGTTTGCAGGGGCAGAGCAGGGGAATTTGCAAAAAGTTAACAGGTCGTGTCCATGAGGATATCAGCGGCCTGCTCAATCGCGAATTCTGCAAAATACCCCTCCTCCAGCGGGATCCAGCGGGAGGTAAAATTGGGATAGCGCTCGCCTTCCCGGGCCATCAGGCGGCTGGCCTGCTCTTCCCTGGAGCAGGTGACGAACACCTTCAGGTCATAGCAGTCTGCAAGGGCAGGGTGGTGGCTGTAACTGCCCTCCACAAGCACAAGGGGCTGGGGTGCGAAAAGCTGCCGGGGCAGGTAGGTACTCTCCCGGCAGGAATAGGCCCGGTAGGGGACAGCCAGCCCGGCCCGTGCGGGGGTGAGCACTTCGGCACGCAGACGCTTTAAGTCCATATTAGCGCAGGGAATATGCTCCCAGCCCGCCACACGGTCAGCAGGGGGCAGGTAAAAGTCATCAGTGTGTACCACGATGCTCTGGGGGAACTGCTGTGCCAGCTGCGCCGCCAGCGTTGTCTTGCCGCTGCCGCATCGGCCGTCCAAAGCCACCAGCACCGGGGCAGCAGGACGGGCCGAGAGTAAGGCGGAGATTTTTTCCACAAGGGTGGAGGGGTTGGTTGAAATCATAAGTGTCCTTCTTGACAAAGCATAAAAAATTGACTATACTATAAATAGAAAAAGGCGCTGCGACAAGCGGTTGGCCTCTTTCAATGTGAAGTTTTCATCTGAAAACCGTCACCTTGGCCGAGGTGGCGGTTTTACTTTTTGATCCGAATCGTGAACGTAAGTCCAAACAAGTGGAATGTCAAAGTAATCGGCATTCACTCACCCCCTTTCGGGAAGTGGGAGGCCAACCCGCCTGCCGTATGTGCAGCACCTTTTCCTCGCTGTTTCCAGCGACAAGTACAGTATACCATGAATTTCGACACGCCGCAACATACGCAAAAAGTTCTCGGTCAAAAACTTTTCAAAACCCCTTGACACTCTCCCAAAGCTGTGGTAAGATAATGCCACGTTAGAAATGACTAACCACGAAGCGGTCAGCAGGTTGATTGCCTGTGCCGCATTCTTTTAGAATTGTAGGTTAGGAATATCTAACTACCGTGCCTGCATAGAATGCACCACGGCGGGGAATGCTGTTCCCGGAATGAAAAGCGGAGGGCACCGGCCATGGAGCGTAATTTTGAGACCGTGATGATCGAACAGTGCGCGCCGGTGCTGGCAAGCCTGAAAGCTGCCGGATTGTTCCGCTACGAGACACGGGACTGTGCTGATCTGGCCGCGCGGGTGCGCCGCTGGAATGACCAGCTGGGGGAGAAGGGCCTGAAGGTTCGTGTCCTCAAGGGCTGCGTCCACACCCACCGGTATCTTATTTATGTCTATCGTGAGAGCCGTCTGCGCCAGGTGCTGGCCGATGAAACGGTGCGGGAGTTCCTGCACTGCGAGGGCTACACCCTGCCGGAGAATGCTTCCGACTGTGACAGCATGCTGCGGCAGTTGTCCCGGCGGCTGTGCTGTGATGCCGACTTCCCCCATGAGATCGGCGTGTTTCTTGGTTATCCGCTCACCGATGTGGTGGGCTTCATCAAAAATCAGGGCCGCAACTTTACTTGCTGCGGCTGCTGGAAGGCCTACGGTGACCCTGATGCCGCCGCCCGCCACTTTGCCCAGCTGAACAAGTGCACCAAAGTGTATCTACGCCTGTTCCACGAGGGCACCCCCATTTTCCGCCTTGCTGTGGCGGCTTAACAAGTCATTCTCTACCAATACTCTCTTTTTATCCTGGCGCCCGCCTGTGTCCACGCACGGGCGGGAAGAAATCCTCCTTTTGACACGCGGCCGTCCGTTGCAGCTTTGACCCCTGCACCGGGCGGCTGTGTCATTTTTATGTAAAATGATCGCTGTATCGAAGAGATAC